>CAZHUT010000001.1:0-4630 GCA_964535545.1 uncultured Candidatus Saccharibacteria bacterium
CGTGACAGATCGCCTTTGGAGTTTGGCGTGTACACATTCACGACGTAAAAATTCTTAAACTCAGCAATCAAGAGACGTCCTTCTTCTGCTGGATCGCCGTACTTGTCATCGCCCATGTGAAACTTCTTGATGATTGCTGCCGGAAAATCGAACGAAACAGAAAGTGGTTCTTCTTTTGAATAGAGCGCGACGCCACTATAACCTTTGCGGGCTTTCGGGTGTGTGAAGTATGAATGGTAACCAGGATAATTGCGAACTTCTTCTGGCAACTGTTCCGGCGTGCTCTTTGTTTCCTGCAAACACAAAATATCCGGCTTGTGTTCCTTGAAGAGCGGTTCAAAATATCCTTGTTTCACTGTGGCACGGAGACCATTGGTATTCCAGGAAATGAGTTTCATCGTAATTTACTATTATTTCTTTCGCATCAAACTGACAATGTGTACGGCCGGATCATGATGCTCAGTCACTGTTTCGTGGCGCTGTGAAAGGATATCAAAATCGCTTTCAAAGAGAATATTCAATTCCTCATTGGTGAAGAAATGATAGAAAACGCCATCATGTTCGAAATCACCGAAGGAGTTTGATTTTGGATGCCAGTTAAAATATGACTGTGTATCCTTTGCAAGCGTAATCAAAAAGAAGTAACCGCCTGGTTTCAAAACACGAACGATCTCATTACGGTAATCTGACCAATCTTCCGGATGAATATGTTGCAAGAGTCCAACATCGGTTACGGCATCGAAACTTGCATCAGAAAGGGGAATATCAAAAATGTCTCCTTCAATAAACTTGAGGCGTGACTCCAATTTGAAATTCTTTACTTCGAGATTGTTCTTTTCAACCAAATTACCAACAATATCCATGCCGATAACTTTGTAACCGTTCTTTGCGAGCTCAAACGGCATATGTCCGCGACCGCTGCCGACATCGAGAATCATTGAGCCTGGCTCAATTGACTGCATCAATTCGCCGCCTTTCATAGTAAACGGAATATGACTCCAATCATCGGTTCCTGTTGTATATGCTGTCTGAAAAAATTTCTTTTGTGAGGAGTAATCCATGTGGACATTATAGCTTAGGGAATGGTGAACTGGAATAGTGTTCTCGGAGAGCGCTACCGGTGTACTTTTCTCACTCCGCTCCGCTACGCGAGAAAGAGCACACCTTCGCGCCCGAAGTATCTTAGATCCATAAGCGCACAGACTTAGTATCTCTGCCAGTAAATCACTTTTTACTGTGAAACTTCTTATGCACCTCCCGCAGCTGCTTGTCAGTCACGTGCGTATAGACCTGTGTCGTTGCAATGTTGGCATGTCCGAGCATCATCTGTACCGAGCGGATGTCTGCGCCATTTGAAAGCAAGTCGGTGGCGAATGAGTGTCGAAGAACGTGCGGCGTAACCTTGCGGGAAATGCCGGCATTGATGGCGTGCTGTTTCACAATGCGTTCGATCGAGCGGGGAGTGAGTCGCGGTTCTCCTTGTCGTCCTTTGCTTGTATTTCCGGAAAGCTGAATGAACATTGCTTCATCCATATCGACACGCTTGTCCAAATATTTTTTGATTGCTTTCTTTGCTTCGTCGGAAAGAAAGACGACACGGATCTTTTCTCCTTTACCGCGGATTGAAAATTCTTCTTTTGAAAGATCGAGATCGCGATTGAGCGAGCATAATTCTGAGAGACGCAAACCTGTTGAGAAAAAAAGTTCGAGTAAGGCAGTATCGCGCAGCATCATCAGTTCTGCTTTGGCGAGAGCTTTCGGATCATCTTTTTTTACTGACTGAAATGCTAATTCTGGCGACTTGATCAATCGTGAGAGTTCGTCTACTGAAATGAGATCGAGATGTCGTGCACCGACTTTTGCGAGCTCTATACGGTCAGGCGAGAGGGAAGTAATGCCACGCTTCATGAGGTATTTTAAAAATCTTCGCAAGGCGATCAAATAATAGTTCTGCGTATTTTTTTTCATAGTAGCGCGAGCCTGACCTTTGACATAGACACCGGGTGCACGGTTAAGATTTAATCGGAATTCTCGAACTGAATCTTCGTCGATGTCTTTTGGCTTTTGAGCTTTGGAAAATTCCAGGTATTTGGAAACATACAAATCATAATTGCGCACGGTCTTGAGGCTGGCTCCGCGTTCGATTTCCATGTATTCGAGAAACTGGCGCTTCAGTTTTTCAAGCTCTGACATATATATAAGTATACGCGGTATCTCTATGTCGGACAATATTTATTGACTTTTCATGTTAAAAGTGGTATAATATCAGCCAAAATACGTTACCATGAAAATTCTCCGAGTATTCTCTTTCGATCATGCCGTTACCAAATTGGCCGACCAACTTTTGCACCTTGATGATCATTATATTTATTTCTTGATACCGGTAGCTGGAGCGAAAGTTCCGGCTAATTTTTTTATAAAAAAATTCCGCACGTATTGCTACGCGCGGAAACAGTATCATAATCAAAACTTATTTTCTAAATAAAACGATAGTATTAACGGGCAAATTCTTGCCATCAACGTCATCGCCTGTACGAACAGTTCCGTCAGGGAAGCGGTAGTATGTGGAAGGATAGTTCCAAGCCCTACCTACAACATTGTAAGCAGTGCGGCTCTTGGTGATCTTTCCACCATACACATATCCGACCAGTATCTTTGTGCCTTTGACTAACGCATTCAATTGCTTTTTACTAAGCTCTGCGCCAGTTCTTATCTTTCCGTCTGGTAGGAAATATATGGTTGACGAAGAATCAAACTCTTCTCCTGCAATGGCGTATACGCCCCTGGAGTCAATTTCCTGAAATCCTTCAAATGTTTCATCGTCATCAACGCAAACATCTTCAGTGATCACCGTAGTAGTTTTTTCATCATCAGGCTCTTTCACCTGAACAGAAGAACCATACAGGATACTTTGCAAGTAAGGATCTGCAACAACCAATCTTTTCGCTTGCACATCGGGATCAGAAGAAAATGTATTGCTTAAACCAATCTTCTTGCGAATCTCTGAAGTTGCAAACAGCATGGCACAGCGCTTACGGCCACGGTGACTGCGCGAATGCCATTTATCTGGAGCACCATACGCAACCATTGAATGGGTTACCACCGACTTGTCAGATAACTTGTATGTTTTCTTCAAAATCGCAAGCAGTGATTTGAGCGCTGCAAGTTGCTTATCAGTCGGCTTTTTGTTATGCCAACCAACAACTTCAATACCGATAGACGAATTGGAAAGGTTTGTGCGACCGTTCCACATACTCCTACCTGCATGCTTAGCAATCCTGGTGTGGTGAATAATACGATGTATTACACCGTCAGTGGTAATTAAATAATTACAGGTACCTTGGCCACGCACACACGAAAGAGCAGACTTGTCTTTTCCTTCTGTGGTATGAAGTACGATCAAACGTGTTGTTGCGCGTGTTGGTCGCTTAGCATTCCAGTGGCTGTAGTTGTTCTCATATGTCTGTGCAAAAACAATACTGCCTACCAGAAGCATTAGTAAAAGACTTACGGCTTTTTTCATAGCTATAATTTAGCGTTTTGTGATTGAATATATTGATGCTCAATATATAACATGTTTTACCAAATGTCAAACATGCTATTGACACGGGACAAAAGTAGGGGTCTTGCATTTTTTATTGAACTGTGTTACTATATGCCCATAGCCTTCGCAAGCTAATTTTTTATATCTATGTTAAAGACAAAGAAAAAACAGAACGTCATCAAGAAAAGCCAGCTCCACGGTACTGACACTGGATCTCCAGAAGTTCAGGTCGCGATGCTCTCAGCACGAATTGATGAACTCGCAATCCACCTCAAGAAGCACAAGAAGGACAATCACTCTCGACGCGGCTTGATCAAGATGGTTGCAGACCGACGTAAGCACCTCAAGTATCTCGAACGAACTAACAAAGCTCGCCACGAGTCACTTACGAAGAAAATCAAAGTTGAAGCTTAAACATGGATCCGCCGAAAGGCGGATTTTGTGTTACGATAGGCGAAGGGAATTTTACAACACACATATGTTACGGAAGCCGGAGCGCCACCATGCCTTGACGAGGTCGTGTGCGCGAAGACACATAAGCTCGGCAAGGCATGGTAGCGCGAAGGCTCATTACATATGTTTTTTATAAATCAGTGAGTAATTTTTTATGTCAGCAATCAAACATAAGGAACAGCGTGTCGCTCTTTTTATAGATACGCAGAATCTCTACCACAGCGGACGTAACCTCTACAAAGCGCGCGTCAATTTCGCTCAGGTATTGAAAGACGCAGTGGCAGGACGAAAACTCGTTCGCGCCATTGCATACGTCATCACCTCAGAAGCAGGGGATGAAAAAGGATTTTTCGAAGCACTCACAAAAATGGGCATCGAAACAAAAACAAAGGATCTCCAGGTATTTGCCGGGGGAGCGAAGAAAGCAGACTGGGACGTCGGCCTCGCAGTCGATGCGATCAAAATGGCACCACGACTCGACGCAATCATCATTGCTTCAGGCGACGGCGATTTCATTCCGCTCGTGCAGTATCTCCAGACAATGACACAGGTGGAAGTGATTTCATTTGGAAAATCTACCAGCATGAAATTGAAAGAAGTCGTTGATGACTTCATCGACATGTCGGAGAATCC
>CAZHUT010000001.1:4730-28525 GCA_964535545.1 uncultured Candidatus Saccharibacteria bacterium
GACAGGTAGTAGTGAAACATGGTTTCAATACTAAAGTCTGGGGACTCACATACATATATATGCATAGCAAGGAATATACCCTTACTGTCGGCGGCAAAGTAATGACCGCCATGTTTTCAGATTTGGCTGACCAGGCAAACGGTTCAGTCATTTTGAAGTGCGAAGATACTGTTGTCATGGCAACAGCCGTCATTTCAAAGGACGGCAAAAATAATCCAGGATTTTTCAACCTCACCGTTGAATACATGGAAAAATACTACGCTTCAGGTTTGATCCTGGGCGGCCAGTACAACAAGCGCGAAGGACGACCTTCTGATGAGGCGATCCTCTCGTCACGTATTATCGATCGAACTATCCGACCGTTGTTCTCACACCACATCAAGAACGCAGTGCAAGTTATCGTCACCGTGCTTTCAGTTGGTAAAAGCGACCCGGGTGTTCTCGGAATCAACGCGGCATCACTCGCGCTTGGTACATCCAATATCCCATGGAACGGACCGGTTGGCGCCGTACATGTCGGCCGCGCAAAGGGAACAAGCGAAGTCGTGTACGATCCATTCGTCGCAAACACTGGCGAATCAAATTACGAACTTGATCTCACAGTCTGCGGAAAGGACAATAATGTCGTCATGATCGAAGCAATGGCATACGAAGACACCGAAGATGCAATGGGCAGTCATCTCGACTTCGCCATGAAGCACATTGCTGAAATCGAAGCTTGGCAGAAATCAATCATTGCTGACATCGGCAAGCCGAAACTCGAATTTCCAAAACCGGAAATGCCAGCTGAAGTAATTGAACTCTTCAACTCAACCGTTGGAACAAAAACTGATGCAATCTTTTTGAAGGAAGGTGATGATCCAACACTTGGTAAAACAAAATTCATTGAACTTGAACATGAATGGAATGCTCTTGTTGATGAAAAATTTGCCGACAACGAAGAGCTCGCATCGTTGGCAAAAGATCACTTGGAAGCAGCGCTTGATGATCTCGTGCATGAAAAGGCGCTCAAGGAAAACCGCCGCGCTGACGGACGTGCTATGAATCAGGTCCGTGCGCTCTTTGCGAAAGCAAACGGCATTTCTCCAATGCTCCACGGAACTGGAATCTTCTATCGCGGACAGACGCATGTGCTCTCAGTTCTTACACTCGGAGGACCAGAAACGGCGCTCACTGTCGAAGGCATGGAAATCCGCGGCACCAAGCGTTTCATGCACCACTACAATTTCCCTCCATATTCTGCCGGTGAAACCGGACGCGTGGGCGGATTGAATCGTCGTGAAATGGGTCACGGTATGCTTGCTGAAAAAGCACTCACCCCAGTCATTCCAGACAAGATGTCATTCCCATACACTATCCGCGTCGTATCAGAATCAACTGCCTCAAACGGATCAACATCACAGGCATCTATCTGTGCTTCATCAGTTGCACTTATGGACGGCGGTGTTCCAATCAAGCGACCGGTTGCTGGTATCGCCATGGGCCTCATTTTAAACGTTGCAAACCCTACTGAATACAAAATCCTCACCGACATTCAAGGACCGGAAGATCATTATGGCGACATGGATTTCAAAGTTGCGGGTACTCGAAACGGTGTCACGGCAATCCAGCTTGATATCAAAGTTGATGGCGTACCAGTGAAAGCTTTGAAAGAAGCGATGGCGCAATCAAAGGAAGCTCGTTTGCAGATCCTCGATGTAATTGAAAAAGAAATTCCAGCTCCACGTGCAGATATTTCTCCAAACGCTCCGAAGATTTTGGTTACAAAAGTTGAGGTTGATCAGATCGGTCTCGTTATCGGTTCAGGCGGCAAGACGATCAAGGCAATCAAAGAAAAGTCTGGCGCTGAAATTACAATCGAAGATGATGGTACTGTATACGTCACCGGCAAAAACGGCACAGCAGATGTAGCGATGGGCATCATCAAGGAAATGACAAAGGAATGGAAAGTCGGCGATGTTGCAGAAGCGACAGTAGCGAAGATCATCGAAGTTGGCGCAATTGTTAAAGTTTCTGAATTCGCAGACGGCCTCGTGCATATTTCTGAAATTGCACCATTCCGCGTTGCACGTGTCGGCGATCTGTTGAAAGAAGGCATGAAGGTTCCGGTAAAAGTTGTCGGGGTAGACAAAGAAAAGGGACGCATCTCATTCTCAATCAAAGAAGCGGATCGAAACTTCTTTAAGCCACCAACACCACCAGCCCCTCCAACAAACCCAAGTGCAGCACCAAAGATCTAGCTTTAAAAAAACACCCAAGAATATGGGTGTTTTTTGTTGGCTCAAAATAGAGTATGATGTAGAACATGGAAGGATTTGAAGGTATGCCACAGGGACAGGGTGATCAGGTTGAGACGGGCCAGAGTGTTTCTCGGGCGCCGCTTGGCCTATCAGGCAAAAACGCCAATCCGCATTCTATTCGCACGTTTCAAAGTGATCTAGCTGACACGATCAAGTCTGGTGAAGCTTCTTTGGTTAAAATCGCCATGGCGGAAAATGAGCGCCGGCAGAAAGAAATCGAAAATGTCGATCCCGCGTCAAAGAAAAACGTCATATATATCAGTGTGGGCATTGCGCTTGTAGTCATCGCTCTTGGCGTAGTTTTTTATGCGATGTATCTCCGGATGCCAAAAGTTGTTCCAGTTGTAACTGAAAATCCATCAAGTATTCCTTCTGTGGTCAGAGTAGATAGTACCACTGGACTAAATGTAACCGGATTGACCCGCGACAATTTGCGCGAACAAATCGGCAAACAGTATACGAATGCGAGCCAAAAGATCAATACCGTTCAACGCATTCTTCCATTCACCCAGGGCACGACCAATGAACAGCATGTCCTAACAACTGAGGAATTTTTCAATGCAATCGAATCAGTCGCACCTGGCCCATTGGTACGCTCATTTGATCCAACATTCACCATGGGAGTATATGCCTATAATGGAAGTGGATTGTTTTTAGCTTTTAAAACAAATGCATATACTACGGCGTTAGCAGGCATGCTTGAGTGGGAACAAAGCATGTTTGATGAATTGTATAGCGTATTTGCCATTCCAACTTCGGGAGACAACGCCAAATTGTTCTCTGCTCAGTTCAAAGACGTCACCATCAAAAACCAGGACGCCCGAGCATTGCTTGATGCGACCGGCAAACCAGTACTTTTCTATACTTTTGTCGGGGAGGATAAGTCAACGCTTATCATTGCCGATAAGGATCAGACCCTACTTGAGATCCTGAACCGCCTCACCGCCAACACTTTGCGCCACTAAGTGATCATGCTACTATAAGCCCATGATTGATACACACGAATTCAAAGAAAAACTCGAGGCCGAAATGAAGACCTTAACTGACGAATTGGCAGGCATGGGTGTCATGAACCCGACTGACAATTTCTGGGAGGCAGTTCCGCCACCAGTGAATGAAGGAGAAGATTCGGACGAAAATGATATGGCTGATCGCTTCCAGGCATACGAAGAGCGAACAGCTACTATCAAAACCCTCGGCAAGCGACTGCGCGATGTCCGTGCCGCATTGGAAAAAATTGAGAAGGGAACATTTGGCATCTGTGAAGTTTCCGGAGAACCAATTGAACTCGAACGCTTGCAGGCAAACCCTGCAGCGAGAACAAAGATTGAGTATACGGAACAATAATTAGAGAAGATTAGAGCGGCGCCCTACGGGCGCCGCTCTTTAACTTTCCTTCATCTTAAAACTGTATATTCCTCTCATGTCATACGCCCGCATATATAGTGCTCAGCCATACTTGCTCGAAGGAAAAGTCGTCGCCATTGAAGTTGATCTTTCCAAGGGATTGCACGCATTCTCAGTCGTCGGACTGCCCGACAAGGCAGTCGAAGAAGCCAAAGACCGTATTAGTTCGGCAATCAAAAACAGTGGCCTCACATCTCCCAAAACAAAAAATCACAAAATTGTCATTTCGCTTTCGCCAGCGGATTTAAAAAAAGAAGGGTCATATTTTGATCTTGGCATGGCACTTGGGTATCTGCTTGCAGCGGAATTAGTTGAATTTGATCCCGAAGAAAAATTGTTTCTTGGAGAACTGGCTCTCTCAGGAGAAATCTTGCCGATCAAAGGAACATTAGCGCTTGCAGAAGCAGCACGAAGTCAGGGCATAAAAGAAATTTTTGTTCCAAAGAAAAATGCCGCTGAAGCGGCATTGATTGATGGCTTGAAGGTATATGGAGTAGCAACCCTGCGCCAAGTAATTGATCATCTGATGCCAGACAGAAAAAATCCGCAGCTTATTCCTCAGACTGCAAAAACGAAAATAATCATATCATCTGCTTCTCATACTACTGATATGCGAGAGATTCGCGGACAAGAGGCGGCCAAACGCGGGTTAGAAATTGCAGCAGCCGGCGGACATAACATCGCCATGAGCGGACCACCGGGCACCGGGAAAACAATGCTCGCGCGTGGCTTTATCTCTCTGCTTCCAGAACTAACACTGAACGAAATTTTGGAAGTAACCCGAATTCATTCAATTGCGGGAAATCTCGACGGCGCGCTCATTACTCATTCTCCGTTGCGGGCGCCACATCACACCGCATCATATGTTTCAATTATCGGAGGAGGAACGATACCTCGACCCGGCGAAGTAACATTGGCACACCGCGGAGTATTATTCCTCGACGAATTTCCTGAGTTCGACAAGCGCGTACTCGAGTCGCTGCGGCAACCACTTGAAGACAATGTGGTTTCTATCTCTCGAGCGCGCGGCTCTGCTCAATTCCCATCAAACTTCATTTTAGTTGCAGCTATGAATCCGTGCCCGTGCGGATACAAAGGATCAAAAATAAAAAAGTGCATTTGCACGAATACTGATCTGAGCAGATACAATCGGAGACTATCCGGACCAATACTTGATCGCATTGATCTGTGGGTAACGGTTGCGCCAGTTGAATACGAGCGTCTGATTGGCACAGTGGACGATGGAGAATCGAGCGAAGTGATCAGCGCGCGAGTGAAACGAGCGCGCGAAATTGCATACGAAAGATTTAAAGACCACCCCAACAATATTAAGGTCAATACGGATATGCGAGCCAAAGACATCGCAAAATATATTTTTCTTTCACCAGAAGTAAGGGAATTACTACAAGATAGCGCAAAGAAACTACAACTATCAGGTCGAGCTTATCATCGGGTAATCAAACTGGCTCGAACCATTGCGGATTTAGCTGGAAGCGCAGACATCGAAATCGGACATGTGTTAGAAGCAATCCAGTATCGACCAAAGATGTAAAACCAGGAACAAAAGCGCCGCGGGCCAATTCATTGTGGCCCGCGGAGCTTTTTAAAGTATTTAAATTGTCTTCTTCAACATGTGCCCAAATGGATTCGCAGCACCGTGAACTTCGAAGTGGAGGTGTTTGCCGGTTGCGCGTCCTGTTGATCCCATCAACCCAATAACCTGGCCCTGAGATACTACTTGTCCCGGCTCAACATCAACACGGCTCATGTGACCGTACAGTGTTTGAGTTCCGTTTGCATGATTGATAACCACGTAATCACCGAAGCCTCCATTCCAACCGGATCCCTTGGCGATAATAACGGTACCGGATGCAGCTGCAAGGATCGGAGTATCAACACCTTTTGGACATGCAATATCTACGCCGTTAGCACCGTGCAAATCCTGAGTTTCAATACAGCCATTTGTTGGCCGAGTATAGTAGCCAGCCAATGCGGGGCCATCATAACCAGGCTGGTAGCGAGTAGCGCCATACGCATAGAGTGGTAGTTTTGAATTCGTGCTGCCAGAACTGCTGCCCGAACTCTTGCTACTAGACGATGAAACCGGTGTACCCAATTCTGCTCCTGGAATAATAATATCCCGTCCTGCAACTAATTTACTATCGAGCTCCAAGCCGTTAAATCGGCCGATTTCTTCAGGATCAACCTTGTATTTCTTAGCGATACCGCCAACTGTATCACCTTTCCTAATCGTATATTCAATACCTGAAACAGGAAGAATAACCAAAACCTGCCCTGGGGTAAGTTTGGCATTTTTATCAGAAAGATCGTTTGCCCAAACGATAGTTCCGACTGAGACCTTCAAGATTTTAGCGATCACTGGAAGGGTGTCTCCGCTTTTAACTACATAAGTATAGATATCAGCCGTTTCCGGGACATCATTGTCCGCAACATCGGCCTGTGTGCCAAGCGGTCCTGCTTGTGCCATCAGAGCGTCATTGCTGACAGTAATAATTTCTTCTTGATCAATTTTCGTCTGTGGGGCAGCAACAGATGCCTGTGGGAGTACGAGGGTCTGAGAATTCATGACCACTTCTGCCTTGTTGCTCTGCGCCTGGGCTTCCCCGAGACCAAAAACTGAGAGAATACTAGCCTGGGCCATGACGGGGAAGAGTCCGACTGAGAGTATAGATTGGGCAACAAAAACAAGCTTTAGCATATAAAGCTTGGAAAATAAGGGCTTTTTCGCCATAGGTGAGGCGCTAGGCACGTCTACCTGTGGGTCCTGGGGGGTTGTTTTTATAAGCCTATCAAAATGTACCTAGCCAAAATACCATTGAAATATAAGGCTAGAATACGTTACGGGCACTCAGGTTCCCTCTAAACCTTACAAAATAAGGCTTTTTGGGTGACATCCATACGGGAAGTCGGACGATATTTATGAGAGTTTGTCCAACTGATTAAAGGGTAGCCCGATGGTGGTTTCAAGTCAATCTTGACCAATCCACAATATGTGGATAAAAAAAACCCCTCTTTTTTGACTATGCTATACTTTATTAAGCGATTTTAATCACTTAATTACTTCGCTTCGGCGAATTTTACATTTTATGGATACATCATCAATGCGAGACTCGATCATTAAGACGTACCATCTCGAGGGGATGGCTCCGGAAGAACAAAATAAAATGATCGACCAGATTGCTGGGATGATTTTCCAGTCTGTTCTCCTTCGCGTTGGTCCTAATATGAGTGAGTCAGACCAGGACACCCTTGAAAAGATGCTCGATGAGAATGCAGGCCCCGAAGAACTTCTTGGATTTCTTAACCAGTCCGTTCCAAACTTTGAAGCAGTCGTTGCCGAAGAGTCTGCCAAGTTCAAGCAGGAGAGCGACGACGTCATGAGCAAGATCAACTTCTAGTATTGACTTTTTATAGTTCTATTATAGAATATAGACATGGAAGGTCCTGCTGAGCAAGGAAAACTCAAAAATGCAGCACCGAAGAAAACACTTAATGGTGTACTTCGGGGTTCATTTTCTGCGGCTATAACTTCAGAAAACAAAGGAAAGGAAGGTATCGTTGAATTTCTCTGCGCAGAAATCGAACCAAAGCTCAAAAAACTGATTGAGAAAAACAAGCTCACCGAAGAAGCGGTCACTAAGATCCTCCGATCAAATGATCACATGATCAATACGGAAAACACGGACCGCATCCCAAAACTAACTACAGATATTCTGGCAAAAATTGAGGAACTGAAAAATATACAGGCTGCAGAGGAAGCACCGGCAGAAGACGCTACTGCAACTACAGAAACCGCAATTCCAAAGGCAGAAACGGAGGAACCGAAGAAGCAGCACAATCACGGAAAAATCCAGAAAGTGGAGACGCTTTCTCCTGAAGCAAAACTTATCAAACAAATGGGCATTTCTGAAGGGAAGCTCGTGTTCACCCAGTACGCAGCACCACTTCTCATAAAAAGTGTCGATTTGAAAAATGCGAAGGTTGTCGTAGAAAACGAAACCGGAGCGACGCTTGAGTTGTTTGTAAAAGGTATTGCTTCAAACAAAGACAGTAGGTTTATTTCTTATCTGGTCCTTCGAAAGGGTAAACAAATGATTGCTGTTTCTCCAGAAATTCCCCAACTCAAGACAGCAAAGGATGGTGTTCAATTAGCCCTTGAGGATGGCAACGAAATCGATCTTGAAAACGGCGATACTTTTACTGATACAGAAGGGAAAGAATGGACTATTCAGGAAATCGCTGACCAAGATGGATCGGTCGTGCTTGTCGTAACCGATTCCCAAAATAAACAGGATCAGATTATTGCTCTGACGAATTGGTATCGTAAAGACAAAAATGAGATTCTGAAAACATTGGGAAACAAGCTCTCGCTAACGCGCCCAGAAAAGCAAGTTTCACCGGATGCATTCAAACAAGCAAACACAAAAGAACTGAAAACAAGATTTCTGGATGAACTTCAATTTTCATACAAGGGAACAGTGGAATTTACCCTGAAAAAAGGTGAGGCTTATTGGGATGATGACAAAACAGCTTGGACGGTAACAGCATTGAGGGAAACAGGCAATAAGAAATTAGTTACAATTAAGAATGAAGCGGGCGAAGAAAAGACATTGGAAGCTCACTCATTTGATTCGGAGCCAGGCTGGATGCAGCTCTATTCCAGCGAAGCTGATACCGGACATGCATTCAACCTTATACCAGAAGAACCTGCGCAAGCAACGACTCCAAAAATTAAACCTGAAAGTTTCTTCGAGCAAGATACGCAATTAGCGCTACCGCCGCACGAAGAGTCAATTGTCGAAGCCGCGGTTGAGCAAGAGAAAGAAGTTCCAGTTCACGTAGAACCAACTGTTGAGGAGGTAAAGGAAGAAGGGGCTGTGGAACCCGAATTGGTAGAAGACAGCACGGAACCGAAAGAAGAAGAGGAACTTTCCGAAGAAGCAAAGCGAAACAAAGAAGCAGATGATCTTGAAGCATTTCTTAAGCGAATGCAGGAAGCTGATGACCTCGAGAATTTTCTTAATAGTATGTTAGACTAAGAGCATATATGCCTAGCGAAAAATTCATCCAACCAACTGACATTGATATTTTTAGAAAGCGAATGTCAGCTCGACTAGAAGAGATTGATCCAACTATTTTGGATGCAGTAATTAGTCCTGCTGATCGGGAAAAATTGCGAAAGGATGATCCGCTCAAGGAAGGCCTCGCCGTATATAAGGCACTGAAACTAAAATACAAAGACGACACCACGCCTGAAGGAAAACTCTTGTTCCAAAAAGCGAACGAGCAGTTTGATCAGATCGCAGCGATAACAAAACACGCAATCTCTCTCAAACGAGACCCTGACGCAAAAATCAAAAAAGAAGACAAGTCGGTACAGCCAGAACCAAAAGTGGTTACACCTGTTGCACCAATAACTCCTGCTGTCGATCCCGCAGAAGAAGAAAGAAAGAAACGAGAAGCTGAGCGAATTCGACTTGAGGAAGAATTAAAGAAGGCTGGCTCAACAAAGGAAATTCTGGAAGCAAAAGAAAAAATGCGTCTCGAGGAAGAGAAAGCTGAGCGATATGAACTTTGGCTTGCGGCTGAGTTTTTGGAACAAAATGGTGTTTCAGAAGAAGAGATCAGCAAAATGACTCCAGGCGCGCGTATCGCACGTGCGAAAAAATTCGGACTTGAAGATACAGCAAAGCGAGAAGCTATCGCCAAAGAAGCAGGTATCCGTGGCAAGCGAGAGATTCTTTTTGCTCGCGAATATTTGTCACGCGAACATGGCTTTGATGAAGAAGCGCTTGGTAAGTTCGGCAATGCCAAAGAACTCATTGCCGAAGCAGAGAAGCGAGCTGGTGGCAAGAAAATTGCAGATATCGCATCCGAACTCGGACCGATCATTGACCAAGAGCGAAAGGAATACAAAGCAGCTTCAACCTCAGCTACTACCCCTGAAATTAATCGCATTCTCCGCGAAAAAGAGTCTCGTGAAAAACTTAACGCAATGCTGGATCGTGAAGATCTTGAAATCATCACCCACGATAATCCAGACCTTGATGCTAACGCCGCCATTTACATATTGAAAGTTCTCGGCGGGGCGAAGAACAAAATTGGCAAAACTATTCCAAAAGGTTTAAAGACAAACGAGCCGGGTATTTTGCTCGACGTTGGTAAATCACATGACCTTCTTTCCCTTAAGGACGAGCAGGTTGAAATTAACCACCACCACCCTGACAAATGGATCAAGACTTCTAGCGCTGAAATTGCACTTGAAACTTTGAAAAAGCTCGGCCGAATTGAAAAGATTGAACCTTGGATGCGTGAATTCGTAAAGTTCGTTTCAGACATCGACAACATGTCATATCCTCGACCAGCAAAGGGGACTGAACGTGAATGGTTTACAAACACGTACCCAAACACTCTTCTGGGTATGCAGCATGCGATGCCAGTGGAAGTGATCGTGGAATTTTTCAAAGATAAGAAAAATCCATATGAGCCATTTACGGACGCAGAGCTTCAGAAAAAATTCAAACCGATTGGCGGAACAA
Source organism: uncultured Candidatus Saccharibacteria bacterium (assembly GCA_964535545.1). Lineage (GTDB taxonomy): Bacteria > Patescibacteriota > Minisyncoccia > Phycocordibacterales > UBA9973 > DALYCO01. The sequence goes on from CAZHUT010000001.1 coordinate 14,998, forward strand.
AAGAGCAGACTTTGGCAGATATGGTTGCTCATACAATGAAGCTTGCGGAATACAGCATCAAATCAACTGAATGGCACGAAAACCGCAGCATTGCTCTTGGCAGAAAAGTATATTCAAACGAGCTTGGAAAAGTACTTTACTACGAACCGGCATACAGTGGCGTGGATGCAAAAGGAAAACCGAAAGAAACAAATGACTCGAAGATGCCAATTAAGCCTGCACATGTTGCATACATTCTCGGCTATGACTCATTTATCCGATCTGAATTGAAGGATAAAAAAGGCTATTTCATCTCGTGGCCTGATCGCGACCTCAATCCACTCCGAAGCCGTATGGAGAAGAAAGATCCGAACGCTCTTATTGTTCGAGGTTCGATGATTTTAAATTACCCAGACAAAGATCGTGGCACAGACGGTGCTCATATCAATGAATATCAATTCTTGAACTATGTCGGTTTGAGCATTCTGAATGAAGAACAGACTGAAATCTCAGTTGAGTACCAGACGCGACGTATTGTTAATTCTCAAAATAATATCAAAGGGAAAAAATATGAGAATAAGTTGAACACTGCTGCGACAATATTCAACCGCTACATAGATCGCGTTTCAGAAAACATCGCATTAGTGGAGGCTTCAATTGAAAAGAATAAAAACGACAAGAAAAAGGCGGGACAGAATGCAAAGCTAGCAGAAAAACTTAAAGTACTCAGAAATGAAATGGCTTTGTGGCAGGCAAAGGTGGCAAAGATTGAAGAACTCCGTGGCAAGCCTGAATCTGAATTCAAGACTCTTTATGATGAAAGTAAATTGTCTAAGAAAGGTACGGCGGGAGAAGAAATCGAGGAAGAAGGCGATGTTGTTGATGAAGATGAAACAATCACCGGAGCTCCAACCATTACCTCAAAGAAAACTGGGCCAACAACACCCGGACCGAAGACTCCTGAAAAAACTCCACCGTCCACTCCTACTCCGGAAAGCTCAACCAAAAAAATCGAACACATTGAAACTATCAGTGATCTCGAAGTGCTCAAGGCACGATATATTGCCATTGAGCGTCAGCTTGCTGCTCCTGGTCCGGCAAACATCGAAGATTCACGACGCGAGTATCGCGAATTGATGACCGAGCACTACAATATCTGGGCACAGTACCAGTGGATCAAGAAAGGTAACGTCGGTACCGCGCCAACACCACTTACGTTCGATGAGTTGCGTCCTATCCTCCAGCAGGAAAAAGGAATTGCTTCGAAGGTAGCCGTATCCAATGCCGCACCAACGGGTAGTGAGGCCTCACCTTCGGCACGAACAGAGACAAAGGAAGAGATTGTCCGACAGCGCGAAGCTGAATTTGATGAATACTATCCAGACTATCTACCTGACAACATCATGTTTGGCATATATTCAAAAGATAGCCGCGGCAATTTGACTCACGGCCATGTAGAAATTGAAATGGATGGTAAAGAATACGATCTCGAAGGACTGGAAAATCATCCGAAGGTAAAAGCAAAAGACGCCGAGGCACTCAAACTTTTGGGTTATCTCAAGCGAATGCAGGCAGATATTGATGAGATTAACGGAAAGTATGATGCGAAAGCAGGGAAAGCAAGCCCGACAAGTCTCTTGAACTAAGTGCAGGTACGCGAACAGTTTGGTATACTTACATATATATAGATATGGCACAAAGCGACAAAGAAGAGAAAATTGATGAGATCTATAAAGAAGCCGAGAAAAAGCTTCAGCTTATTGCCAAGCGCCAAAAAGAAGAAATCGATGCATACTTAGCAGAGCTCAAGGAAGAGAAACTTAAAAAGCTCGAGCAAGAATTGAAATCGTAGCCTTATCAACTTCTAACACCAAGCACTATGGAAAAAAAGACACCTACAACTCCAAACCCGGATGAAAAAATCAAAATCATGACAAGTGATGAGCGTAAGGAACTTCGGAAAAAGATAAAAGAGGCAAAAACTCCAGAGGAGCTTGAAGCCATTGATGCTGAGGGTACCGGTCTTGAATCAGTGTACGAAGATAAGATGAAGAAGCTTCGCAAGGGAGCAGAGAAAATCAAGACCGATGGTGAAGATGGGAAAAAGAAAATAAAGAAGGCGGGTGGTGATCCAGCGAAAATTGAGCCCGCAACAAAGAAAGCAGCTGCAGAAGCTGAGGCTACGACCGAAGAGGCAAGCGAAGAAATGAAGGAGGTTATTGAAGGAGAGGGATCAAGTTTAGAATCAGAAACACATACCTCACCGGAAATTCATGCAAGCCGAAAAGCAGCAGAAGAAGCTGAGCTTGGTAAAGCTGGTACACCAGCGGCAGATCCAGAAAAGACTGCGCCAAAAGCACCACCTCCAACAGCGGAACAGATTCAGAAAACCGAAGCGACTCTTGTTGCTACTCGAGACAATTACTTTAAGGTATACAAAGAGTTTGCCGAAGAAAAAAAGAAAACAAACAGCTGGTTCAAGAACATGAAGCAGAAGTATTTCGGTGGTGAAATCAAAGCCGAAGAAATTGAAGAAAGCAATTCAGAACTTGCCCAGAAACTTCGCGATGCCAAAGCAGCATACAATGCTGCGCTGGTTGAAAAGGGTAACAGTATGGTTGCTCAGGAAAAAGCAAAAGAAGAAATTTATAAAACCCTTATCCTCGACGAAAAGCAGGCGCGAATCGATGCAGAAGTTGCATTGGTTCCTGAAAAAGTTGCAGGTTTGGTTAAAGAAGGTTTGGCTCGCTATATGGCAATGGGTCCGATCAAACGCCAAATAATTACCACTGCAGTTTTCACAGGTGTAATGTGGGGCTTTGGAGGATTGGCAGGAGCTGGTGTCCTTGGTTATGCAGGTTCTCGTGTTGCTCGAGGTATCGCAGGTCAACTTGCAGTTTCAGCCCGACACAAGTGGTGGGGATCTCAGGAAAAAGACCTCAAGAAACTTGAAGAAGAATTCAAAACCAAACAGACAACTCAGGAATTCGGTAGTACTCCGATGAGCATGGCAGTGCTTGAAAACATGCAACAGGCGCATAATGAAAAATTGCTGGCTGAGAAGAATATTCGCATCAAGAATATGATCAAGGATGGCCTTACCCGAATCTTGGCCGGCGGCGCAGTATTGGGAGTAGAGCATGGCGTAGGCGCTATCCTGCATCATGGAGACAATATTCCAGTTGATGATCATGGCGTTCATCCTGATGATGGCAACCATCCTGTTCCTCCTCCAACTCCAACACCAAAGCCAACATATGAAATTCGAGAAATCAAAGTTGATTACAGTTCACGCGGCGCAATTGATACATGGGCAAATGTAAAGAGTGCATTGCGAGGAGCATACAGTAAGGAAATAGCCGAGGGGCACCTTGAAAAAATTCCTCCGGAATACAGACACATTCTGGACACTCGTGCAGACTCATTGGCAAAAGAATTCGGTGGATGGAAGCCAGGTGAAGCCAATGAAAGTTTGAATATGTTGAAGGGTTCATATCTTGAATTCGATAAAGACGGACATATCATGTCACACAGTATCCGTGGCGGCACTGAAAGCCTCGGCAATGCCGACGGCACAGGCATCCATGGCGAAACAGGCGAGAAGTACTTCCATTATGAAAAACCAGTACCTCAGCCCGATACACCGCCAGATGTCGGAGATCCAGACAATCCGCCAATGCCTGATCAGCCAACTGGCATCGGAGATCCTAACAATCCGCCAATACCATTAGACAAGAATGGATTCTGGGGTGGAAATGGACATGGTCAACATTTTGAAAGTCACGTCAGTCATCCCGCAGATGCAGGTGACAATACTCCCGAAGGAGGTGACCATGAAGCATGGGATGGCAAGCATCACACCAAACTTTGGTGGAAGCGACATCCGGACGGCATGCATACACGTCATTGGTTAAAGAATCATCCAGACGACTGGTGGAAGGGCAATTCCGGACACGCTGCCGAAAAGTTGGCACAACAGGCTCCATACTCACAGACACCATGGCAGCAACCATACTATGATGCCGGACGAGACATTGATCGTGCATTTGCTCAGACAGCGGAGAACTCAGGCGGTACAGTAAGTTACCAGCCAATCATGAATCCGGGCAATCCGAGCGGCGCTCCAATCAGCTTCCAGCATATTGAACAGTATGGTCCGAAGCTCAATAGCGAACAGGTAGCGAGAATCCTTAATGGCCCAACACGATTTGTCAGCCAGGAATATCTTGATCGATTAGCGAAAGCCGGGGATGCAGGACTTCCATTGTATAAGGTCATTCATGACCTTGAAGCCCATGGATATGCTCCAAACCCCGGAGAAAAAGTCTATCAGTTCTTGGCTCGAGTGCGCATTGCCTCTCAGGCGGATGCATCTGGATATGCAGGAAGTTACTTCTCACATATGCAGAATAATTTCCCAAATACCTGGCAGTGGTTCAAAAACAATAATTTCTGGTAGAGCAACACAAGATTCAGCGCCGCGGGCTTCGCCCGCGGCGCGTTTCTTTTTATGTTATGATATCCCTCATGCAACACCTCGCCTCATTGAATGAAGCTCAACGCAAAGCGGCCGAAACACTTTTAGGTCCGCTTTTAATTGTAGCCGGCGCCGGAGCAGGCAAAACCAAAACCATTACTGCACGCATTGTAAACCTGGTCCATCATGGCATTGCTCCGCACAACATTCTCGCTATTACATTCACCAACAAAGCAGCAGCGGAAATGCGCGAACGTGTTTCAAAAGCTCTGGCAGGGGAACGTCACGACACTGTGCCTCACGTCTCAACGTTTCACTCGCTCGGCGTGCATATCCTCCGTGAAAATGCAGCACTCGTCGGACGCAATCGACATTTCGGCATTCTCGACGAAAGCGATGCCGTCGGCATGATCAAGGAATGCATTGTTTCACTCGGCCTCGATCCAAAAGTGCATGACGCAAAAAAGTTCAAGCATATCATTTCAAGCCAGAAAGGAGATTTCATTACCGTTGATACATATCGTGAACGCGCAGCAAGTTTCACTGAAGAAACAATTGCAAAAGTATGGACATTGTATGACCGAAAATTGAAAGAAGAAAAATCATTCGACTTCGACGACTTGTTGCTCGAAACTGTCCTATTGCTGAAGAAAAACGCAGAAGTTCGACATGCATATCAAACTCGCTTCAAATATATTCATATTGACGAGTATCAGGACACAAACGAAGTGCAATATGAACTGACAAAACTCCTTGCAAGCAAAGACGCCAATGGCGAATACAATATCTGCGTTGTGGGTGATACCGATCAGAATATTTACAGCTGGCGCGGTGCCCGTTTAAAAAACATGCTGCATTTTGAAAAAGATTTTCCCGGCACAAAAGTGTTTTTCCTCGAGCAGAATTACCGTTCAACAAAAACCATTCTCGCTGCGGCAAATGCCATCATCAAGAAAAACACTGTGCGCGTCGACAAGACATTGTTCACTGACAATCACGACGGAGAAATGATCGGCGTCTACCAGGCATACGACCAAACAGACGAAGCGGAATTCGTTGCAGAAAAAATCGACAAGCTAATCGAAGAGGGAACAAAGCCCGGTTCAATTGCCGTACTGTATCGTGCAAACTTCCAGTCACGCTCACTCGAAGAAGCATTGATTGGCCGGACCATTCCATACCAAGTGCTCGGTACAAAATTCTACGACCGAAAAGAAATCAAAGATATGCTGGCGTATATTCGCGCAGCACGAAACCCAGACAATCTTTCTGACATCAAACGCATCATCAACTTTCCGGCGCGAGGTCTCGGAAAAGTAACTTTGGCAAAATTATTTGCTGGCGAACAGGCGACATTGCCAAAAGCAGCACAAGAAAAAATTTCTGGATTTTACGCATGTCTTGGGAAAATTAAAGAACTTGCTGATACGCTAAAACCTTCAGAACTGATCCGCGAGGTGATCAAAGTCAGCGGCATTGAGGCGGAACTAAAGAAGGGAGATGCAACCGATGTCGAACGATTGGAAAATATTCAAGAAATGGCAACGCTAGCGACCCGCTATGACACTTTTCCGCTTGGTGAAGGACTAGAAAAATTACTCGATGACGCAGCACTTGCGTCCGATCAGGACGGCATTAAGGATGAGCAGGAAAGTGTCCGACTTATGACGGTTCACGCATCAAAAGGATTGGAATTCAAATACGTATTTGTCACTGGCATGGAACAAGACCTATTCCCGCATGCGCCGCGCGAACACCAGAGCACCGAATACCGCGAAGAGGAGCGCCGATTATTCTATGTTGCCGTAACTCGGGCAGAGAAAAAGCTCTTTTTGACCTATGCAAGCATACGAACTCTCTTTGGCATGCGCCAAGTAGCCACTCCGTCTGAATTTCTCTACGACATTCCAGGCTATCTAACCGAACCGGAAGCTCGGACTAGCGGTTCTCGCATAAAGACTATATATTTAGACTAGCATGCAACACCAAACTAAACATCGGGCAAAGAAATCCCTTGGCCAGAACTTCCTCAAATCAAAACCGGCCTTGAAAAAGATGGTTTCTTCCGCAGAAATAGGCCCAAAAGATACTGTTTTGGAGATTGGACCAGGAAAAGGAGCCTTAACTAAAGAACTTTTGGCTACCGGGGCTACGGTGGTTGCTGTTGAAAAAGATGACTTACTCATCCCAATTCTTGAAGAAACCTTTAAAAATGAGCTTAAAATCGGGAAATTTAAGCTTTTGCATGGTGACGCGCTTGAAATTGACCTTATAAAATCAGGCATTTCAGGCAAAAACTGGAAATTAGTAGCAAATATACCGTATTACATCACCGGTTTGCTTATTCGACACTACCTAGAGTCAGAAAACCAGCCAAAATCCATGACAATCCTGGTTCAAAAGGAAGTTGCTGAACGTGTTGTGGCCAAAGACGGCAAGGAAAGCATCCTTTCGCTCTCAGTTAAGCTCTTCGGCGAACCAAAATATATGGGAACAGTGTCAAAAAGATACTTTAGCCCGGCTCCCAAAGTAGATTCAGCGATACTATATATAGGAAATATTCATCATAGTTATGATTCCGCGGACGAAAAGAGCTTTTTTGAGCTTATTAAACTAGCTTTCGGCCACAAACGAAAGACAATTTTGCATAATTTAGGTAAAACATATTCAAAAGAAGCAGTGAAGGCTGCGCTCATTGCTTTAGACAAAGGCGAGAGTGCCCGCGCAGAAGAATTAAATATCAACAACTGGAAAACGTTCTATAGCTTTTTGCAAAAATAGGATATACTTATCTTTGTATATGCAGCCTACAATAGAAACGTATTTACCAAGCAAATCCTTTCTAAAGAAAGTTCTTTTCATCGTAGTTTCACTCGCTCTCATCTTCGGTGTTGCAGAGCTTTTTAAATATTTAGGCAATAGAAAAATGGAGCGCCAGGCAGAAATAACTCAAACAGTTAACCCGCTCATCGTTAAAGATATCAGCATGATTGATGAAAATCAGGACGGTATTGTTGACTGGAAACAAAACCTTGAAACAGCGTTGGGTATTACTCCAAGTGTTGTGAGTAATGATACTCAGGCAGAAGAGAATCTAAATGAAACCGATGTCTTTGCCCGCGATCTTTTGACGACAGCTGCAACCATCAGTCAGAGTGGGGACATTTCTGAAAGTGGTGCTAGTACAATTGCTGAAAATGTTGTAAACCAGATCGCACAAACACAAGTTGGCGGAGTTGAGTACACATTAGCAGATATCAAAGTGGGCAATGATGTGAGCGACACCGCAGTTTCTGCATATGGACGTGCGCTTGAAAAACTTTTCAATGTCACTTATCCGCTTGATATCGACAACTCTGTAACCATTATGAGTACGGCACTGCAAAATGAAGACCCGGCAGAACTTGCAAAACTTGATCCGATCATTAAACGCTATGGTCTATTGATAGAAGCCGTAAAAAAAATGTCAGTACCTGCAGTGGGGGCAAACTGGCATCTGACACTCTTAAATGATCTCAGCAAAGTGAAGGCGCATATCGAAACAATGCGCAATGCTCTTTCAAATCCAGTTATGGCTATGAGCACAATGATGCAGTACCCAACAGTCGCAGCCGATCTCGTAGACAAGCTGACCATTGTGACAAACAAGGTCCCATACATTAATCTTATTAATGCAAAGTAGTATGAAGTACTTCACCCACAAAGCTCGCGGCAAGCGTTTCGGCTTCTTCCAGAAGACGCTGGCCTCACTCATGATCTTGATGATCTTGATCACACCGGTCGCAGCAATTCCGCAGCAAGCACAGGCCATCCTCGGTGCCGGTGACGACGTGCACGACGTGGCCAACACATTCGTCGGCGCTTTCACTGGAGCACAACAGGCATCCAACACTGCAACAAACTGGAAGCAGTGGATCGTGCAGCTTTTGGGTATGGTTTTGAAACAGATTGCCAGCGTGCTTTTGAAGAAAATGACTGAAGCAACGGTGAACTGGATCAATGGTGGATTCAAAGGCTCACCGCAATTCGTTTCAAATCCAAAATCATTCTTTAAGGGAATCGGGGATACGCAATTGCAGAACTTGATTGATACGATCGGCTACAATGCAAGCAAATATCCATACGGACGCCAGATTTCAATGGCTTTGATTTCAAGCTATCGAAACAAAAATGCTGACATTAGTAAGACATTTAAATACACCCTGACTGACATTCTTGGGCAGGAAGCAACAAAATTCCAAAACAACTTCCATGTCGGCGGTTGGGCTGCGTATGATTCATATGTTTCAAACCCAGCAAACAACGCAGTCGGTTCACTTTTCTTGGCAAACGACAAAGCTCTGACGGCAATCAATTCTGCTCAGCAGAAAGTCCAGAAGGAAATTGATCTTGGCCAAGGCTTTCTTAACCAGCGAACATGTACAAAGTACCGCGATGGGCCGCAGTCAGATCAGTCAGCTGACCAGGCACTGGCGACACAAAATGCAAACACTGCAGCAGCGATCGCACAGCTAGAAGCAGATGTCCAGGAAGACCAAAAAAATCTTAGTAGCTCAACACCAGGATCTGCTGATTATAAAATGTACGAAAATCAGCTCGCCTTGGACAAGCAGCAGCTGAATTCACTTAAAACTCAGAAGGCGCAGCAAGGGGAACATAACTTCCTTTTGGGCGGAGCAAAATCTGACGCAAACTGTCTCGAATGGAAATCACTTTCTCCTGGCTCAATTGTTCAGTCAACCATGAACCGTGCATTGGGATCAAAGTTTTCTCAGACAGAATTGGGAGCGGCACTCGGAAACAGTATATCAGCAATCGTGAATGCACTTATGAATCAGCTCTTGAGCAAGGGTCTCTCAGCTCTCGGCACGCTCATGTCAGGCGATACTAGTTCAAACACGCAGACATGGAGTTACGAGGGTCAGACACTTTCAGGTAGCGCTTCGGATGCGAACGGATCTGGAGATAGTTCATGGGCAGGTACTCCTGATCGTGTGCTCGACTTTAACAAGTTGTTCTATGTAGGTACTGCTGATACCGATCAAGACGGAAATGTGGTGACATCAACTGTTATCGAACTTACTCAGCACCAAGTAGACACCTACAAGAAGATTGTAGACATACTCCGCGGTACAGCAACACAGGACGGATTCTCAACTGTTCTCAAGAAGCTCGACCTGCTTACTCCTGGACCAAAACTTGGCTGGGATTCACGACTCAAGCAGCGCGTAGATAAGGCGGTTCAAAAGTGGAATCAGCGTGCTGACAGTCGTGTTATTAAGAAACGAAAACAGGAAGCATCAGATATTGCCGAATACATTGATGATAAATCAAACATGATTCAGGCCGACATGCGCATCCAAGCTTTGACACAAAGCATTCCATCATACACAGACGTGCAGGCAATCATTGTCGACGGATTGAAGTACAGTACTCAGATGAAGGATTACCTCGACAAATATGTTGAAGCAATGGGAATCTTGGCTCGATTGAAGAGCATCAAGAGCCGTCTTGATACAATCAAGGACACTCAAGCAGAAGCGTGTCCTGAACCTGAACAAGATCAGGGCCTCGACAGCTTCCTCGGACAACACGGAAACCAGCCGATTACATGTAATCCATTCGACCATCTCACTCCTTCGGGACAGGCAGCACTCAAGAGCGTGCTCAAGGCGTACTCATTGGTTGAAAAAGATATTCCAAATGGAGTGATTAACCAGCAGGGAGACGCGATTCTCCAGCAGGTTACGGCTCAGTACTCAGAAATCGTCGACAAAATGATGCCGAAAGTTGCCCAGGAAGTTCAGGCGGCAATTCCACATAGTATCTACAAGATCCACTTGGATAAGCGAATAATCAAGTCAATTACTGGACCAATCGATCCTGCCCAACTCCCATCACAATGTCCAATGTCAGTAATGCTTTCAAAAGGTTACTGTAACCCAAGCGCTCAATCACAGGCAGCACTCCAAGGAGTTAACGCCGCATTGAATGCGTTGATGCTTATCGGAACATTCGGACTCTCAGCACCAATTACAGCAGGAACAACGGCAGCTGGAGCAATTGCTATTCAGAACCAGGAACACGACGAATATATCTCATCAATGGGAACAGCAAGTCTTGGCGATACGGAAATCGATTCTGCTACGAGCCTTGCAGAACTCCAGCTTATTACCGACAAACCTCGACAGGATATGCTCGATGAGCTACAGTCTGACTTCGGTTCTGACGATCTCGATGATGACTACGGCGATATGCTTGCAAACATCACTGATCCAAAGCTTATCTTGGTGTACTCGCTCGTAAAAAGCTCTGGTTCTCTCGACTTCGGAGATAAATGGGACTCAGCTGCTACTGGAATTGACCGACTGAAGAACGCTCTTGATACAATCGACGACTTTGAGATTGATGTATCAGACCCTCCAAAGAAGAGCGGTGAAAAGATGTATTACTGCCAGGTGATTCTCGACAAGTATGACACTCGAAAGTGGCGTGCAGCGTACGCTTCACTCTTCCGAACCAAAGCCGTAAACCTCAATTGTAACGATATCTATGAATCAAGTGACCGTGACTACAACTCGAGCTACTAATGTAGCCTTCTCACATTTACTACTAGTTGTCGCCGCTTTCGGTCTACTTTGGGTAGCGCCAATTAGCCATGTTCAAGCAGATGATCAGCCACAAATAACCAAAAATCTTAAGTTTGGTGACACTGACCCTGAAGTTGAACCCTTAAAAGAAATCTTGGCAAATAGGGGATACCTGGACACAGATATGCTCGACGAGACAGATTCGGCAAAACTTAACCGTTATTCATTATCAACAAAATCTGGGGTAAGGAGGTTTCAAACCAAATACAAACTTACAAAAAGCGGGAAAGTGGATGAGGCCACACGCAATAAACTTAATGCTTTAGGTTCTACCAAAAGCTGCGGGCTAACGTTAACCAGCCCAACACCAGACTCTTCTGTAACGTTCCCCTTGTCCGTTCAGGTTACCGTTAACAATAGCCAGAGCGCTTGTAAGTGGAAAATTCTCGGTGGTAAGGCAGGGACAGCACAAATTCTGAATGCTTCAGGCAAATCAATAGGCAAAGCCGACCTTACAACTACAGAAGATTGGAAAAGTCTCGGCGATATTCACTTCACGGCAACAATAAATTCGATTTCTGAGTCTGTGAATGGTGATATCACCCTGAAGCTTTGGGCTCCGCGACAATCAGGAGTCAGTAGTCGACCGGAATTATTGGTCCATCTTACAAAATAAAATACCGAAAAGGCCATATTTATCCCCATATGGCCTTTTCTCATTCCTAAAAAAACCGTTATAAGGTATACTTACTAACAGAATGCGAAGAAAATTGAGCGCTGCTATATTGCTCCTCGTCATACTGGTAAGTATGGTTCTTCCGTTTGGGGAACCAAAAAAAGCATTGGCTGTTGAAGGCTCGACCGTTCTTGGCGTAGGCTCAAGCAACGATTACTGTACCTCAGGTGTTAACGCAACATTTTGTACCTATGCCGACGGAATGTCACTGACTCAGATTGGAGGCGGGGCAGGGGTATCCAAATATTCGGATGCTGTTGTCCTTGAGATGACTCTTTCTCTGCATACCGACGGAAGTAATGAAGTTGCTCATGACCAGGAGAGCGGACCAAACATGGGCAAAGTGGACTGGCAGGATATTGGTGCTGGAAATTCACTCTGGGGCGCTTTCTATAACGTAGAGGACTTTACCGCTGCAATGGGAAACAATCAGTCTTCAAGCAACGGTTTTTTCCTACGAGTTGGTACGGCGCAAACAACTCGAAACGAGAAACAACCACCGCAAAAGCTCATCAGCACTCCTATCACCAATTTTGTCGTTCGTGACCCGGCAAAAGATTTGAGTGACCCAACAAACGACTTCAAGCTTGGTAAAAGTACCGCGTCAGATAGTTACGGGGGAGCGAACATGCTCAAAGTCATTGCAACACCGGCAACAAGTTTTTTTGGAAACGCAAACTTTAGTAGAACTGTTGCCATTACCGGTCTGCAGCCAAACACAACCTACTATTTCCAGATGGTGGCAGAAGAAGCAGGCGGTTCGAACGACTATTACTGGGGAAATCTTCTTGAGATCAAAACTCAAGCAGAAGGAACCAATACAAAATACGGTGACCAAGGACTTGATCAAGATGCCGTAAACAACGAGAACAAATCTTCAGAATTGGGACCAATGGATCAAATCGACGCAAACCTTGAATGTGTCAGTCTCAGCAATTTCAATCCCGTCGGCTGTCTTGCCGAACTCTTTGTATATGGAATCACTCCAATTTCAGAAATGATTGCCCACCTCACGGGTAGCCTCTTTGACGGATTTGCAGCAATATCACTTGGTAGCACTATCTATGGACAGGGACAGTATGGCGCCGCAATCGCATCATTTGTCGAAAACAGCTGGAGTGTCGTTCGCGATATCTCAAATATTTTCTTTATCTTTATCCTTCTTTATGCAGCCCTTGGCTTAGTGCTCTCACTTCACCATTTTGATACTAAAAAATTAGTGGCTCAGACTATCATCATCGCTCTGGTTATTAACTTTAGTCTGTTCTTCTGCCGCGTAGCTATCGACACTTCAAATGTCCTGTCGCGCGTCTTCTATAACGCCATGGGTACAACCTATGCCGCAGCAGACAAACCGGTAACAAGCGATAAAACCGGCATATCAGAACACCCAATCTCTGGCGCAATCATTGGTGCTATTCAACCGCAATCAATTTTGAGTGGTGGCGCTTTGAAGGCAATGGGCTCGAATGGGGGATCAGACTCTCAGCAGAAAAAAGCTTTTGCAAGTAACCTGCTTCTCCTCATGATTGTTATCACCATCGTCAACTTTGCGATGGCCTGGATCTTCTTTATGTGCGCGGCGTTCTTTGCCGGCCGTATTGGAGTCATCTGGCTTTCAATGATCTTCGCGCCGCTGGCCTTCGTTTCAAGTATCGTCCCTGGGTTGGATAAAAATCTCAAACAACTCGGTTGGCACAGTTGGCTTTCATCATTTATGGCTGCCTGCTTCAAAGCGCCAGTATT
>CAZHUT010000001.1:28625-35037 GCA_964535545.1 uncultured Candidatus Saccharibacteria bacterium
CATCATTTATGGCTGCCTGCTTCAAAGCGCCAGTATTCTTCTTCTTTATCTATTTGATCATCAACCTCGTTGGGAAGGGGGAAGACGGCATCTTGGGCACAACTATTGCTGCAATCAAAGGCGGTGACGGAAGCTGGATTATCATCCTGATCGCCGTACTTTTGCCAATGATGATCTTGATCGGCTTGCTCCAGCAGGCAAAGAAAATCGCAGAAGAAATGGCCGGCGAGTTCGGTGGAGCATTTGCGGGTATCATCAATGCCGGTGTTGGTTTGGGCGCGATGGTGGCAACAGGCGGAGCGGCACGAGTAATGAGTGCCGGCGGCGGTATGCTTGGTAAAAAACTGCAAGAAAACCAGACAATTCAGAATATGGCCAAAAACGGCAATTTTGTTACTCGACGCATCGCAATGGGAGCAATGAAGACCGGCAATAAAATGCAGACCGGTAGTTTTGATGTTAGACAGACGGGGCTTGGTAATGCACTATCGAAAGCAACTGGTGTAAATATGAACACTGGATCAGGCATCCCAGGCCTAGGAATGCTCAGTACTGCAAGTGCAGCAGGAGGTATGATTGGCAGACAGAACCGAAAAGCCATGGAAATCCAGGAAAACTCAAAACTATTTAAAGCAGATTCACATGCAATTCACGAGATTGATACGGAAACAGACAAAACGGAAACAGAAAACGGGGCTATTAAAAAAGAACTCGACAAGGATGGAGGAGCGCGAGAAAACCTGCAGAATGCTGAGCGTGAGCTGAAGAAAGCGGAAGACGAAGTTACTTCATACAAAAATACAAATGGAAAAGACGCTCCTGTTCCTCCAGCGATGCAGAAAAAAGTTGATGATGCTAAGAAAAAAATCGATAAGATTAACTTTGAAACCGAGGTTAAGGTTACTGTTAAGGAAAAAGACGCAAATGGTAAGGAGGTTGATAAAGTTATCACATTCAACGGCTTGAAGGCGGCAGAAAAACAGACCGGCAAGAATGATAAGCGCCTTGAAGACCTGAAGGGAATGCGCTCTAATGCTGAAAAATCTGGCGCTAACAGCTATATCTTGAGCGAAATGAAACGATCTGGATATGCAGTCGAGGGAACTAAGACAGACGAATTCGGAAACATCAAAAAACTTGGTCATATCAACTACGATAAACGTGACGCAATGGAAGCGGGCAAAAATGCAATACGAGATGTTATTGCCGGTGTGACCCAAGGCGCAGCAGCCGGTGCCGTAATGGGCAGTGTTATTCCAGGTGCAGGAACATTTGCTGGCGCAGTTGCGGGAGGTCTATTTGGCGGAACAACGAGAGGCTTGAGCGGATATTTCGGAAGAGACTATGGTGAGGCAGCTCACATTGCTGGAGATCCGAGCCATAAACCACATCTTCCACACGATCATTATAAATCTCCTGCTTCTTCATTTACTGACTTCTTTAAAGGACTAAGCGGTGGCGGAGGACATGGTGGCGGTGGCGGAGGACACGATGATCATGGAGGCCATGACGATCATGGACACGGAGGACATTAACAATAACGGTCGAAAGTATATAATAGAGTAAGAAATTATGGACAATAAAACTGACACAGAAAAAGAACTGAGTACCCGTTTTGCCCTCCTTCCAGAGGAGATTCAAAAGGCTATTACCTCAAGCGATTATCAGATGAAACTTTTTGATATCGCCAAGAAATATAAGTTCACCTATGAACAACTCGGCAAACTTGAGATGGAGACAACACTGACACTTCTTGGGATGACTCATCCAAATGATTATATAACCAGCCTCACGGAGCAGCTTGGAAAGAAGAAAGAGGAGATTGAGCCTTTGGTTAACGAAATAAAAACTCAGGTGTTTGATCCTATTCGCGACTCGCTCATGGGATTGTATGCTAAACCGACAGATGGAAGCTTAGACAATGCAACTGCGGACGCAAATAAAATATTCCAAAAAGCAGGCGTCTCACTCACCTCAAACACCCCACAAACGACTCCCAGTGCTCCCGTTACCGAAAACCGCAGCGATATCCTAAAAGGCATCGAAAACCCTACCAAATCAAACCCGCTCGTACTTAACGAAAAACCTGCAGTTGCTCCAGTTGCCAAGCCTATAGGCGCAGCAGGCATCCCAGTTCCACGAGCTCCGTATGCAGCGCCAGCTCCGGCGGCCCAAACAAAAGCTCCAACTCCTATGACAGCTCAGCCAGCAGGCAGTATCGTAGACAGCAAGCTTGGCGGATCGTTCAATATGGCAGCCAAAGACTCCGATCATTCAATCAAAAAAGTCACCCCAGCCGCTCCACCAGCACCAAAGGGAGGTGATTCATACCGAGAACCTATCGAGTAATCGATAGGTTTTTGTTATACTATAGGAGTATGCAATTTCAGGTTCCTCAATTTATTGATGTTGAAGACAAAATCTTCGGACCTTTCACTTTCAAACAGTTTATTTATTTGATCGGTGGGGGAGGCGCGGCTTTTGCCTTGTACAAATTGCTTCCTATTTATTTTTCTATTCCACTGATTCTTCCAATCGTTGCTTTAGCGCTGGCGCTGACATTCTATAAAGTAAACAATCGGCCGTTCATTGCCATTCTCGAATCTGCCTTTCAATTCTATATCGCCCCAAAGCTATATATCTGGAAACAGAATATGAACAAAAAGAAAGAAGCGGAAGTAAAGAAGCCGGAAACGACAGATACTCTCTCAAACCTCAATTACATTCCAAAACTGACCAACTCGAAATTGAAAGACCTTTCCTGGGGCTTGGATGTATTGGATGCCCAGAAACGCCAGTAATGGCAAATTAGATTGTGCTATACTAAACACTAGATGGCTTTAAATGCAAAAGCAACTCAAGAGTTTGTTCCGATCAAAGACGTTCGAAGTGGTGTCGTTGTCTTGAACGATGGCAGCTTGCGAGCACTCCTGATGGCTTCATCCATCAACCTCTCACTCAAATCTGCCGATGAACAGCAAGGAACCATTATGCAGTTTCAGAACTTCCTGAACTCACTCGACTTTTCAGTCCAGATTATTGTCCAGTCACGACGTCTTGATATCAAGCCATACATTGCCTTACTCGAAGACCGTAAGCGTGCTCAGCTTGAACCATTGCTTAAGATTCAAACAGCAGAATACATAAACTTCATCCGCGAATTTACTGAACTTAACACCATCATGACCAAGCAGTTCTTTATTGTCATTCCCTATTCATCTGCACCGTTGAGTTCAAGCGGTGCGCTTACCAAAACATTGTTTGGTGGCACAGCAAAGACAGGCTCAAATGCAGGGAAGAGTGACGCAACCATTGAGTTCGAAGAAAAACTGACACAGCTTTCACAGCGCGTGGCCGTTGTGCAGCAGGGATTGGGAAGTCTTGGTGTTCGGTCAGTCCAGCTACAAACTGATGAAGCGGTTGAAATGTATTACAAGGTGTTCAATCCAGGAGACATCGCAACGGGTGTTCGAACCCAGCTTAAAAATATTACTCCTGATCAGATATAACGTATGGGATTTTTTGATTCAATTTTCGGTTCAAAGAAACAGGCTGCTGCCGGCGCAGCGTCCAGCGGTATTTTGCCGGTGCTTCCATCGGAAATCTACGAAGCGGCCAAGTTTCAACTGAAGGATATCATTGCTCCTTCGGCACTGAAAATTGAACCAAAATCAGTCTACTTGGGAGACAAAATTGCCCGAACATTCTTCGTCATCTCATACCCTCGCTACCTGACAGATAACTGGTTTTCACCAATCATCAACCTCGACAAAGTGTTCGACATTTCCATTTTCATCCATCCGATTGAGACGGAAAAAATCCTCCATGAATTCCAGAAAAAAGTAGCTGAAGTACAAAGCCAGATCAATGTCCGCGAATCAAAAGGCTTGGTTCGTGACCCAATGCTTGATACGGCCATCAACGACCTCGAATCGCTTCGCAACAGCCTGATGCAAGCGTCACAGAAAATGTTCGACGTCGGTATTTATATCACCATTTACGCTGACAAGGAGGAGGAACTCTTCAAGGCAGAAAATGAAATCAAATCAATCCTCGAATCAAAGCTTGTCTACATCAAACCGGCTCTTTTCCAGCAGGAAGACGGTTTCAAAAGCGTTATTCCAATCGGTAATGATGTCCTTGGTGTACACCAAAAACTTAACTCGGAGCCGCTTTCAAGTATTTTCCCATTCGTCTCCTTTGACCTAACATCAGATAAGGGAATTCTTTATGGGGTAAACAGACATAACTCTGGACTGATCATCTTTGACCGTTTCTCTCTCGAAAACTACAACTCTATCACTATTGCGACTTCCGGTTCAGGTAAGTCTTTCACAACCAAGCTTGAGATTCTCCGAACTCTTATGTTTGATACCGATGTCATCGTTATCGACCCGGAACGAGAGTATGAATATCTTGCCGAAGCCGTAGGTGGACGATATTTCAATATCTCGCTTTCATCAGACCACCATATCAATCCGTTTGATCTGCCAGTGCCGATGCCTGACGAAACAGCGGCGGATGTTATCCGACGAAACGTCATTGAACTTGTGGGACTCTTCCGCATCATGTTGGGAGGTCTGTCTCCGGAAGAAGATGCGACAGTTGACCGTGCAATTACAGAAACATACGCCTTGAAAGACATTACGGCAGACAGCGATATTTCACTTGCCGAACCACCGCTTCTTTCAGACTTTGAAATGGTGCTGGCCGGCATGGAGGGGACAGAATCCGTGCTCCAGCGTCTCCAGAAGTTCACCAAGGGATCATGGTCAACCTTCCTGAACCAGCCAACAAACGTAGACATCAACAAGCGCCTCGTGGTCTTCTCAATCCGCGATATGGAAGAAGATTTGAAGCCGGTTGCCATGTACATCGTTACACACCATATCTGGACAGCGGTCCGAAAAACCTTGAAAAAGCGCCTTTTGGTGGTGGATGAAGCGTGGATTATGATGAAATCAGAAGACACCGCATCATTCCTCTTCGGCATTGCAAAACGAGGCCGTAAATATTACCTTGGCCTTTCAACTATCACTCAGAACATCGACGACTTCATGAAAAGCCAGTATGGAGCGCCTATTGTGTCCAACTCTTCCATTCAGATTCTCCTCAAACAGTCTCCAAGCTCGATCGACAACCTTCAAAAGATCTTCCACCTGACCGATGAGGAAAAATACCTTCTTTTGGAGTCAGGTGTGGGTGAAGGCATCTTCTTTGCTGGCTTAAAACACGTAGCAATCAAAGTTATCGCGTCTTATACAGAACAGCAAATTGTAACCTCAAACCCTTCAGAAATCTTGGCTATCCGAAAGGCAAAGAAAGAACGCGAAGAAGCAGGTATTAAGTAGTCATTTTCTGGGATTTTAATGGTATACTATACAGCGTGAAGCGCACGTATGTATTTGTACTTTTAGGGTTTGTGGCACTAGGCCTTTTCTTTGGGGAAGGACTGCTTCCTCGTCCCGCTAGCGCCCAACTTTCGCCTCAAGAAGCAGCACAGATCAATGAGGGCGATCTCTCGTTTTCAATGAGCCCTGAGGTACCTGGCGCATTTCAAGATGTCACCATCACCGTCGACAGTTATCTTACCAATGTCAGCCGAGCATATTTCGTCTGGAAAAAAGACGGGGTAACAGAATTATCAAGCGCCGGCGCCAACGAATTTACCTTTACGACGGGGGATATCGGCGAAAAGACGACAATTGACGTTGGAGTTCTTTTGCCATCAGGAGAAACAATTCAGAAGACACTACGATTCAACCCAGCAGAAGCTGATCTAGTTTGGGAAGGAGCTGATTCCTACGTCCCGCCGTTTTACCGTGGCCGCGCACTGCCAACATCTGAAGGAACAATCCGCGTTTTAGCTATTCCTCAAGTAAACAACACAGGCACTACTGCAAATATTAACAATTTCGTTTTCCGTTGGACCCGAAATGATGGCGTACTCAGCGACAGTTCAGGTTTCAATAAGAGCAGCCTTCTTTTTCAGCAAAGCTACTTGAATGATGATGAAAATATAGAAGTGGTGGCTCAGGATAACAGCACTGGGGCAACAGCACGGGGGTCAATCTCTGTCCCTGTCTTCAGTCCGAAAATTCTTTTTTATATACGCGATCCGATCAACGGTATCGACTGGTTCCATGAACTCGGTGACCAGTACGAAGTGGGCGCGGCAGAAAAAACAGTCCTCGCCGCACCATATTTCTTTTCACCGCCAAACCCACTTTCAGGCCAGCTCAAATACACATGGACTATCAACGGACAAGATGTTCCCAACCCAAGCGTTCAGAATATGCTGACACTGAAAAGCGGGGAAACGAAAGGCTTTTCCAACCTGACATTGAAAATCGAAAACACGCTGAAGCTTTTCCTTGAAGCAGAGAAAAACATTACTATTAATCTCAAGTAA
>CAZHUT010000001.1:35137-43543 GCA_964535545.1 uncultured Candidatus Saccharibacteria bacterium
GAAGGCGGTCGTGAAATGATTACAAACTCGGTATTTGGCCTACTTTTAGCTCTAGCTTCATGGCTGATTCTGTATACCATCAATCCACACTTAACGGAGATCCGAATTGACCCGCCGAGCGGTTTGAAGTTCGAAGTCGAATCAAATGCCGACCTTCCAGCTGCTGAGACACTCAAGACCGCAACGGTGAATGGACTGAGTGTTACGGTAAAATCCAGCTGCAGTCAAACAAGCGTGAATGAAGCGGCTAATGATGGCGTAGCAATGAGTACCGGTGTTGCGTGGGCAAGCGAACCAAAAATTGCTGCAAACGAAACAGAAACTCGCAAAAAGTTACACGACTTAAAGATAGAAGTGAACAAATCAAACTGCGCAAAAGTAGGTGATAACAACTGCACTTCTGTCTACAAATTGGGTCAGAGCACAATCGATAATTTGGCGAAGTTGCGCAATGATGTTTGTAAAAACGACGCTAACTGCACGCTTACAATCACCGGAGCATCTGAATGCTGGCTCCATGAATCACACGAGATTGGCAGCGGACGTGTTGATATAAGTTCGGCTGATGGAAAGCTTGATGCCTATCTTAATCAAACAACAAAAACATGTATTCCATGGCTGCAGGGACCAGGCTGTCCTTCAGGCCAGGCTCCACAGTATATCCAAGGAACACGACAGTTGATCCGTGAAAACGACCACTTCCACGTCCATAAATGGTAAACTACATATAACCAATGTCGAGAAAAGCCTTCATTATCTTAATAACAGCAGCAGTGATACTTGGACTCTTTGTCCTCGGGCTTTTTCTTTATTTTAATGCCAAGAAAAATAATGGCGGCGGTCCGGTAACAATCAAGGATTTCTTCCCATTCGGTCCAGGAAATGGCGGCCCTCAAGGCGGCGGTCAGCAGGGAGGAGGGCAGACAACCGGCACAATTGAACAGCCACCAACTAACGGCAAAACGCCTCGTTTGCGAAAAGTTTCAAATGATCCGGTAACCGGTTATACGACACTCAAGAAAGAAGTTCCGGTTGATCCAAATTCAGTGCCACCACCAAAACAGGTTCCGGTTGCGACAACATATACATTCACCAAAGATTTGAAACTCAAAGACACAGGAACAGATATCACTGAACTTCAAAAGTTCCTTAACCAGTGTCCTGCAACTCAAGTTGCAAAAACAGGTGCAGGTTCACCAGGCAAAGAAGGGAAGACATTCACTGCGGCAACAGAAAAAGCAGTTGTAGAATTCCAGGAAATGTTCCGCGATGAGATCCTTGCACCACAAAATCTCTCAGTCGGAAGTGGCATCGTGGATGAACTGACTCGCAAGAAAATCCAGTCAGGCTTCACCTGTATTATCCCGGCAGAAGTTCCTGCAACAGTTATTCGAGACATCGTTCGCTATGTGGCCCGCGGCACAAGCAACATCTATGATGCTTTTGCTGATACGCTTCAGACAACTAGACTTTCGGCCACAACTATTCCTCGCGTGCATGAATCATTTTTCGCAGATAACGGCAAAGCAGTATTCCTCCGTTCACTTCAGGCAGACAACCTGACCATTGAGACGTTGATTGGCCGCATCAGCGAACCAGTGGTCGGCGGCGACGGACTGCCTGAACTCTCGGTCTTCGCAATGCCAAAAAATATTGAAGACATCACTGTTTCTCCGGACCAAAAATCAATTTTGTTCCTCATTCCTTCCGGCGACAGTTTGGTCGGATTCACCAGTGACCTCGACGGCAAGAATCAGAAGAAAGTTTTCTCATCAAAGTTTATGGGTTGGCTCTCACAATGGGCGACACCATCAAAATTGATCTTTACCATCAAGGCGACGGGATATGCTCGCGGATATGCGTTTAGTACTGATATCACGAAGGGCGATTTCACAAAGATTGCTGGACCGATCAGTGCGCTTACTACACTCATGAGTCCCGATGGCCGATATCTCTTGTATGGACGAAATACCAAAGACGGACCAAATCTTGCTGTTATGGATATGACAACCAAGAAGAGTAAGAGCCTCGATGTCGCAACCCTCCCTGAAAAATGTGTGTGGAACAAAGCAAGTACTGATGTATTCTGTTCCGTCCCCGTTGTTATACCGGCAGGCGAAACCTATCCTGATGCTTGGTATCAAGGCAAGGTAACGTTTTCTGACACATTCTGGGATATCAATGTTGCGGGAGTCCTCGGAGGCACCCAACTATTCAGTCCACTGAACGAAGGTGGTGAGCCAACAGATGGCGTAAAACTCAGAGTAGACGAAGCCGGAAGATATCTCTATTTTGTAAACCAAGACACGGGAATACTCTGGCAATATGATCTCAATCCACCAGTAGAAAAGACGATCTAATTAGATCGTCTTTTCATTTCCTACATATTTGATTACCACTCTTCGCTTCATGCCTTCACCGGTAGATTCTGTTTTGAGGTCGGGCATCGTTGAGAGAAATTCGTGGATGATGCGTCGTTCGAATGGCGGCATCGGATCAACTTCAATGCTTGATTTGAAGAATCGAGCGCGCTCGGCCATCATATGAGCAACGGCTTTAACATTATCAACTCGCTTCTTCTGGTAGTTATTGATATCTACAATTACATTCCAGAGAGCCTGCTTATCTTCTTCTTTGATCCCAAGTTCCTTTTCAACAACTTTTCGGACGAGATGGTTGATTGCAGAAAGCGTTTCACCATTCTTGCCGGTCAAAAGACGGCCATCATTGGTTGAGATACTGCACCACATCGTCTTAGTATCTTCATTATATGAAAAAGAAACTTCGCCGGAGTGGATGCCGGTTTCCTTAAAAAATGCTGTGACGATTTTTTCGATCTGGGCTGTTTGCATATTACTTAAACTTGAGGAAGATATCTCGAAGCGTTCGATCAGGATGGAATCGCTTACGGATGATGTATTCCTGGATAGCTCCCACTATATTACTGGTAATCCAATAAAGTGCAACTGCTCCTGAAAGACGGGTACCGATCCAGATAATGAAGATCGGGAGGATGTATTGCATCTGTACCTGCATCATGCGGGACATATCAGCTGCACCTTGGCCTTCAGTAGTTGGGGTTTTGGTGATATTGAACATGATGCGCATCTGAACGAACTGTGAGATACCGGCAATAATCGCCAAAGCCAGGTGTGGCTTAGAAATATCAATCAGTCCGAGCAACATAGTATTGAGAACGCCTGGATTCTTCACAAAAGAGTAGAGGAGGGTGGTATCTGAGAATCCATACAAAAAGACGTAGTAGAGGGCAAAAATAATTGGAATTTGAATGAGCATGACCAAACAACCGGAAAATGGGCTGGTTTTCTGCTCCTTATAGAGTTCCATGGTTCGTTTTGCCTGTTCCTGCTTATCAGGGTATTCCTTTTTGATGCGTTCGAGCTCTGGCTGCATCTGAGCCATAGAAATCTGCCCTTCTACAGACTTCTTGGTCAGTGGATAGAGGACAATTTTAACGAGAATGGTTAGGAGAATAATGGCCAAACCAACCTCTTTCCCCGGCATGACATTGGTAATAAGGATAAGCAGGTTATAGAGCGGCTGGTAGAGAAACGTGTTCCATAGGTAATGCATAGGGCCATTGTACATGAAAGGTTGATATAAAGAAATGCATAGAGTCTTGCAAATACTCAAAAAATGTTCTATTATGCATCCCATGTCGTTTACGTACAAACCAAAAAAGCGAAAGCGCGCTACAACACACGGTTTCCTCGTCCGAAAGGGTACTACTTCTGGCAAGAAAGTCCTCCAGCGCCGACGACGAAAGGGTCGCGCTAAGCTCAGTGTTTAATCCTAATATGTTTTCAAAACAAAAAAGGCTTTCCGGAAGAGATATCACCAGACTATTCAAGGATGGTAAGACCTCCGGAACGCCTTTTTTTGTTGTCCGTCACTTAGAAGAGGGTACTGTAACCCGCTTTGCCGTCATTTCCCCAAAAACCATTGCAAAAACAGCGGTTTTGAGGAGTTCTAGCCGCCGAAAGTGGTATGCAAGCCTTAGAGATGCCTTGAAAAATAAGGCTATTTTACCAGGTATGTATGCTTTAGTCCTCAAAAAGGAGGCGCTTTCCCTTAGTCCAGGCGAACGGAAAGAAAAGCTGACCGTCTTTCTCTCAAAACTCAAATGAAATCTCTTTTTATAGGCCTGATTACGGTTTACCAAAAATTACTGTCACCTGACCATGGATTGCCAAGAAAACTTGGCCTTTCACGGGGAAATGTCTGTGTATTTACGCCGACTTGTTCCGAATACACCAAAGAAGCTATAGAAAAGTATGGTATTGGAAAGGGGATTTGGCTTGGACTCAAGCGAATCATTCGTTGTCATCCGTGGCAAAAACACCATTTCGACCCGCTCCCATAGATATCCACAATATCCACACATTATTCACAGATTGTGTAAAGTATTCAGAGTTACAACTTCATACTATAATACGACACTATGGAGGTAACAGATACACGCGAACTTTGGGCACGGTGCCTAAAGGATATTGAGATCGAGATATCAAAAGCTAATTTCAATACGTGGTTTAAAAACACCGCACTTATCCGTGAAGAAGAAGGTGTCATCTTCGTCGGAGTACCAAACGAATTCGTTAAGGATTGGCTGATCCAGAAATATCATAAACTCATCCTCAAGTCTCTCATGAATGCGGCGGATCACATCCGAACCGTTGAATATATCATTATGAAGCCTGAGCAACGCATCAAACAGGCAGAACAGGCTGCTCCAATAAAGACAGACGCTCCTCGAGAGCTTCCACTTGTTGAAATACCCATCAATAAGGACGACAACCTCAATCCAAAGTACACATTTGATACATTTATTGTCGGACCGTTCAATGAGCTCGCCTATGCTGCCTCACAAGCGATCGTAGCTAAACCTGGACGGGCGTATAACCCTTTCTTTGTCTATGGCAACACTGGTCTCGGTAAAACACACCTGATCCAGGCCTTAGGTAATTCAGTCAAATCAAAATATCCCGAAAAACGTGTGCATTACATCACACTCGAAAAGTTTGCCATGGACTACATCAGCTCAGTCCAGAACAATAAACCGCACGTTTTCAAGGAAAAATACCGCAAATACGACGTTTTAATCATGGATGATATCCAATTCATCGGCAAAATGGAGAAAAGCCAAGAAGAATTGTTCCACCTCTTCAATACGTTCTACGAAGCCAACAAACAGATTGTCTTTTCATCAGATAAACACCCAAATTTCATCCCTGGATTGGAAGACCGACTCCGTTCACGCTTTTCACAGGGGATGATTGTGGACGTAATTGAACCAGATTATGAGTCTCGAGTGGCTGTTTTGCGTTCAAAAATCAAAGAAAAGAACATCCCGGTAGATGAAGGGGTGCTTGATTACATTGCTGCCTCTGTGGATGGTAATATTCGAGAACTTGAGGGTAATTTAAACACCTTGGTTATGCAAACCCAGGTTCGAAACCGTGCTTTGAGTCTCACTGAGGTCAAAAATCTGATCAAAAATAGCATTAAACCAAAGAAAAACATCTCTTCTAAAGAAGTAGTGAAGATTGTCGCTGATTTTTATAATGTTGAGGAGAACTCAATCTATGAAAAGACTCGCCGAAAGGAGATTGTGAAGGCTCGACAGATGGTTATGTATCTCCTCCGTGAGGAATTCAATGTCTCATATCCACTTATTGGTCAGAAACTCGGTGGAAAAGACCACACTACCGTCATTCACTCATGCGACAAGATTAAAAATGATATGAAAGTAGATCCGGTGTTAGTAAGTGAGGTGGAACAACTACGAATTATGTTCAAATAGTGTGGAAATCTGCTTAGTAACTTCGTGGATAAATCAAAATTTAGAAAAACGAAATGTGGATAAAATTTTTACGAAAAATTTCTGTTGTGGAAATAAAAAAGATATTAACAAAAAACGAATCTAAAAATATAAAAAATATCCATACATACCAAGCGTTTAGAAAGTTATCCACTAATCCACAGCTCTAATAGTAGTAATAGATTATATATATGAAAATACAATGCTCTAGTGAAAAAGTTAAGAACGCACTTGTACACGCAGAACGCGTAACAGGAAAAAACCTGACATTGCCGATACTGTCATCAGTGCTTTGTATTGCTTCAGGATCATCACTTAAGTTTAGAGCAACAAACCTTAGTATGGGTATTGAGATTGAAATTCCAGCTAAAGTTGAAAAAGAAGGAGTCGTAGCCGTTTCTGGAACCATCCTCTCAAGTTTCTTTGCAAGCAGTAAAGGAAACCAAGAGGTAACTATGGAACAAGTCGGTGAGACACTCTTGGTTAAGACTAAACAGGCCCGCATTCAAATAAAAACATTCCCATACGAAGATTTCCCAACTATTCCGGTAGTTGAGGGGGAAAACATCAAAGTCCCCGCTAAAGCCTTTTTAGAGGGTATACAGTCTGTGTATTATGCAGCAGCCCAAACAGATATTAAGCCTGAGATTGGAAGTGTCTATATTTACCCAGAAGAGGATGTGCTTACATTTGCAGCAACTGATTCATTTCGACTGGCTGAGAAAAAGGTAAAAATAAAAGGATTATACGGTTTTCAACCAGTACTTATTCCATATAAGAATGTCGTTGAACTAACTCGCCTCTTAGGAGAAGTAGATAGTGATGTTTCATTTACTATTACTAAAAACCTGCTCTCTATCTCATTTAATGGTTACTATATTACTTCTCGAGTTGTAGATGGTGCGTTTCCCGATTATCGAAAAATTTTCCCAAAAGAAAAAACAACAGAAATGGTTATTCTTAAATCTGAACTCCAGAACGCCGTCAAAACAAGTACACTTTTTAGTGATAAGTTTAACCAAATCACTATTGATATAAATCCAAGTAAAAAAAGCTGTGTTCTTTCAGCAAAAAATACGGATGTTGGTGAAAATGAAGCAGAACTTGATGCAGCGCTTTCTGGTGAAGCGATTTCAGTGGTTATTAACTACCGCTACTTGCTTGATTGTCTTAATGCAATCCCAAGCGACAGTGTTTCTATTGAATGCACCCAGCCAAGTCGACCACTTCTCGTCAAAGGCGTTGGTGATACAAGCTTCTTGTATCTTATTATGCCAATGAACCGCTAATATGGAACTGGGAAACGGACACATTGGCGGTTTGTTTCAGTCT
The DNA here is from genome assembly GCA_964535545.1 of uncultured Candidatus Saccharibacteria bacterium. Taxonomy (GTDB): domain Bacteria; phylum Patescibacteriota; class Minisyncoccia; order Phycocordibacterales; family UBA9973; genus DALYCO01. The sequence goes on from CAZHUT010000001.1 coordinate 42,309, forward strand.
ATTCGTAGCCGCCTTCAGAAACATCTTGTTGATCGTGCGGCAATTCAGAAGATTGTTTTAGAAGAGGCGAAAATTTCTCTCAAGGAAGACGATATTGTTTTTAAAAAAGGAGTGCTTACTCTCAAACTTTCTCCGCTCAAAAAAGCAGAATTGCAAATAAAAAAAGAAGCGATTCAAAGGAGAATCGCTTCAGAAACAAGTTTAGTTGTTTTGGAAATCCGTTAGTTTATATTGAAGGTTGTTATTGCCTCGCCCGTATTGAAGACAGAATCATATGCCACAACCCGGAGTTCATTGAGCGGTCGGGTATTTCCTGTCGCATCGGGAACAAAGGTGAATGAAGTTGATCCGTTTGTTTGGGTGCCCACATAGCCATTATTGAAGAAGATATCAAATTTTGTGAGTGGATTTGGACCGATCACTGAGATTGTAACAGTCAGTGGATGTGTTTTATCTACTGTCGATCCGACCATGGGCGTAACAATACTGACCTGTGGTTTGTTTGCATCTGTGTGAATGGAATCATATCCATTTGGCTGATATCCTGTTCCCAGTGAATATTCACTCGAATGTGCGTTCCACCAATTTTGTGCTGCTGTTTCCCAGTGATCAAACTGAGGATCATTATGAGGATTTGCCGGAGCTGGACCAAGCGGGTCTTTCTTATCCACCCAGTAGAGGATGTCGTGAACATTTGGAATCAAGATTTCTTTCTTGGTTTGTTCCGGTGTGTTTGGTGTAGCCAAACCGCCAGTTACTGTGTCTATGAAGTAGCTCTGGCCACCCTTCCATTCGCCTCGCAGAACCGGTTTGAGAGAGTAGTAATTAGGATCTTTGGTTGGCGGTTCAAATGGTTCGTTAGGTGAACCCTTGAGAATAGTGGTCATGAATTCATTCCATGTTGGAGCAACGAGCAACGCAGAAATCTTTTTTACCATCGGTGTGTTGTCGTTGTTACCAGCCCAGCCTCCAACAACCAGGGAAGGAGTGTAACCGACAATCCAAGCATCTTTGAAGTTGTTCGTAGTACCGGTTTTTACTGCAACGTCGTGACCGTCGATCACCAACGCTGAGTGAGCTGAGAACTCTGGCTGGCGGGCAATGTTGTCGGAAAGCATGTCGCTCATCTGAAGAGCTACGTTCTTTGGCAATACTTCAACGCCTGGGTCTTCCGGGTTTGCTTGTTCAAGAATATTTCCTTTTGAATCCATGACGGAAAGGATTGGTGTTGGATC
>CAZHUT010000002.1:0-40313 GCA_964535545.1 uncultured Candidatus Saccharibacteria bacterium
CACCTTCACCTTTTGAAGCTGCAATCAATTCATCAGCGAGTTTCATGTGCATTGGCTGGCCTTTCTTGCCTCGAGCTGCATCAATGATCCAGCGGATAGCGAGAGCCTGGCGTCGTTCTGGTCGAACTTCGCGAGGAACCTGGTAGTTAGCACCACCGATTCGGCGTGAACGGACTTCCATGAGTGGAGATGCGTTCTTGATTGCTTCTGCAAAAACTGCGAGTGGGTCCTGGCCTCCTGACTTTTCCTTGATAACATCAAGTGTGCCGTAGACTACTTTGATAGCTGTTTCCTTCTTACCTGAGAGCATGACCTTGTTGATGAACTTTGCGAGTTCAGCTGACTGGTACTGGCTGTCTGGCTTTGGAATATTTCGATTTTTTACTTTTCGTCGCATACGTTAACTCTTATTTCTTAGCGCCAGGCTATTATTTCTTCGCCCCGGCTTTCGGCTTCTTGTTACCGTACAATGAGCGACCCTGGCGGCGCTTTTCAACGCCTGATGCATCGAGACGTCCGCGAACGATGTGGTAGCGGCATCCGATCAAGTCCTTAACGCGGCCTCCGCGAATAACGACCACTGAGTGTTCCTGGAGGTTGTGGCCTTCACCTGGGATGTAGGCTGTAACTTCCATGCCGTTTGTAAGGCGAACACGGGCGATCTTTCGGAGCGCTGAGTTTGGCTTCTTTGGAGTAGTTGTCGTAACTTTTGTACATACACCTCGCTTGAATGGAGATGAGTAGAAAATCGGTCGGTTCTTGAGCGCGTTAAAACCACGAGCCAAAGCAACCGCTTTTGACTTTCGAACAACTTTCTTTCTTGGTTTTCGAACTAATTGATTAATTGAGGGCATTTATGTTCTATAAAAACTAACCTATATAATAGGCAACTCTTTGAATACCTTGGGCTCAGACAAAGCTTTCGGGTAAACAAAAAAGTCTGCAAGAGACTTGTGCGGCTATAATACAAGAGAACGGCCAAAAAAGCAAGAGTTAACTAGGGTAAGCCGGAGGGCTGTATGTTGGCCAATGCCGAGGACTGTCTGAGGCAGCCCGCATAGCGGGTGCCGAGTTCCGCAGGCTTTGGCCAGCATACGGCCCGAAGGCTAGCAGGTCTAGGTTATTAGAGTCGTACTCCTGTAAGGACTGTGTAAAGCCAGCTCATGGCCGGAGATATGAAATCGTACTTCCAGAGAACGATAACCAGGATGAAAACAAGCAAAAAACCGTTGCCTTCTATGGTTTCGCGGAAATTGCGGAAGCGCTCGCCTGAGAAGAAGCTAAAGAGGATCTTTGAGCCGTCGAGCGGCGGTACTGGGAGGAGATTGAAGAAGCCAAGACCGATGTTGGCGAGAATAATGACTGAGACTATATATACAAAGGCGTCATTTGCCACACCGAAAGCGACGCCAAGTCGGAATACGCCGCCGAAGATGAGAGCAAGCAAAAAATTGGCAACAATTCCGGCCGAAGCTACTGCCAGTGTCCCCCATCGTTTGTTGGAAAGGTTATTTTCATTGTATGGAACCGGCCGAGCCCAGCCGAACGGAAATGGCGATCCGGAAATGATTAAAATACCCGGAACGAGAATGGAACCGATCAGATCGATGTGCTTGATGGGATTGAGCGTCAGACGTCCTGCCAAGAGCGCTGTACGGTCTTTGAAGTATAAAGCTGCATAGCCGTGGGAGACTTCGTGGACAACGACGGACATGATGAGAATGACAACGCCGGCAATGCTGGTGATGGTATCGTTCATACTGGAAAGAGTATAGCAGGTTACTTTTGGTTTCCAAACTATTTAGAACAAACCTATTGGTGCTAGTGCTATATAATTTGACGCCCAAGCAAGAACAAACAAGCAAATAATCAGTACCGAGTAACGATTTGTTTTTTGAAGAAACGTAAGCTTCATTCCCCGCTTCTTCTGTAAAATTAAGTTGCAGACAATCCCCATGATTAAAAGCATAATTAAAAGGGTAAAAGAAATTATTCCGATGGGCTGAATTTTAACGAATGCTACTGTAATGACCTGTAGAAAACCCGCCTGGCCATACGGCATAATGTTCGGATAGGAAAAATGAAAATAAACAGGAAAAGATACGAGAATAGATAGAACTATTTGTCCAAGTACTGGTAATGAGACTAGAATTTCTAATATTCCAAGTGCTGAACCCGTAAAACTATGTGAGTGGGAATCAATGATTGGCGGAGGAAGTGGAACGGCCATTGGGTTTGTTTGTGCTTCTGCTAGTTCAATATCGGCCATTACCCAACCTTGTGACAGCAAGAGTGCGCGGTAGTGCTCTTGGGGAACGCTCTGCGCCTTCTGTTTTTTAATGAAATCGATGACTTCTGGTGTAACCATATATCGTAAGTATATCAGTCAAACATAAATAAAACCCCGATTTATTGGTATTTCTGTGGAAAGTTGCATAATTTAAACTTCCGTGCTATTGTATCCCCGTTATGGCAAAGGTATGTCCAATCACTAAAACAGGTTCACGCGTCGCGGGGGGTTACTCCAACCGTGTTCGTGCTACCAAATTCAACCCAACAGGTAAGGTCCGAAAGTATCCAAATCTTCAGAAAAAGAAGGTCTACATCCCTGAGCTTAAGAAATCAATCACCCTCGAAATCTCAACTCGCGCAATCCGCACAATCAACAAGCGTGGCGCATACCAGACTTTGAAGAAAGCTGGCATCCTCTAAGACCAAAACAAAAAAACCGCCGATCGGCGGTTTTTTTGTTTCCGGTTTGATATACTTCCTCTATATGAAAAAAATCTGGAACGGCATTGTCGCCAAACTCGGCGAGTGGTTCTCTCTTGATTACCGATCAATGGCATTACTCCGCATAGGAGTCGGTCTCACGCTCATCTTTGATCTGATACAACGATCATATGATCTCCGGGCTTTTTATACTGACTCGGGCGTACTGCCTCGAGTAGATTATCTCCGACTCTGGAACAATGAATGGTGGATCTCGCTCCATATGGCCGGAGGCTTAGCGACATTTGAAGCTATTCTTTTCATCATTGCCGCAATTTTTGCCGTTATGCTTTTGCTTGGATATCGCACCCGCTTTGCCATGATCATGTCATGGTTCTTTCTTGTCTCACTGCACTTGCGCAATCCGACCGTCCTGCAGGGTGGCGATATTCTTTTCCGCGTCATTCTATTCTGGATGATGTTCTTGCCACTGGGACAGGCATGGTCGCTCGATCGTCTTTTCAACCGTGTTCCAACACCAAGCAAGAAAATATATTTCTCAATGGCAACGGTTGCCTATATTGTTCAAGTCTGTCTGCTGTATCTCTTTACCGGCCTGCTCAAGACGGGAACTGCGTGGCATGATGGCACGGCCGTGTACTACGCACTCAATGTAGACCAACTTATTACGCCAATGGGAGCATACCTCAGAGAATTTCCTGCTGTAATGTCAGCACTCACGTATGCAACATGGTACCTTGAAGTCTACGGCGTTCTACTATTCTTCTCACCGGTCGCAACATCATTTTTCCGAACACTTGGAATTATCCTTTTTGCTGGACTGCAGATCGGCTTCAATACATCGATGCGGCTGGGCCTCTTTGGCATGATTGCTATTGTGATAACGCTCGGACTTATTCCAACAGACTTTTGGGATTCTGGCTGGAGCCGTTTCAGTGACTGGATTGCTTCCAAAGGGAAAAAGGGGCTTACCATCTATTATGATTTTGAATGCAGCTTCTGCCACAAAGCAACAATCATGCTGAAGCGCGTACTGCTACTCAATCCTGAAACAAAGATTTTGCCTGCGCATGAAGAACCGGCAGTTGAAACGCTCATGCTTGCTCGCAATTCGTGGGTTATTGTTGACGGCTGCGGCATGCGGGCAACAAAGTGGAGTGGTTTTGTGATGATGCTCGCCCATTCGCCGCTTCTCTCATGGACAACATTTATCGCGAGAGCACCATTCGTTACATACTTCGGTGACAAAGTATATGAATCAGTTTCCAAGCGCCGCAAAATGGTATGTGTCGCTGAGCCAATTGAAGCGGCGCCGACACCTAAAGTTAAAGCTCGCCGTACGCTCGTAAATATCTTTGTGGCATTTTGTCTCTTGTATGCCATTTGCTGGAACATCGACACTTTGGGTCTAAATCGTAAGCTCATCAATCCAAGCTTCGAATGGTTTGGCTGGACACTTCATCTCGACCAGAAATTTAACATGTTTGCGCCAACACCACTTCTTGAAGACGGATGGTATGTTATGCCGGGCACGTTGCAAGACGGAAGCAAGGTGGATGTCTTTAGCGGCAAAGAAGTTTCGTATGAAAAGCCGCAGTGGGTTGCCTACACCTACAAGAATCAGCGATGGCAAAAGTATCTGATGAACCTCTGGAGCCGTGACTTTGCTGAGTACCGCCAAGGATATGGAAAGTATCTATGTCGCGAATGGAATGCAAAGCATTCTGGTGAGAAACGGCTTGAAACATTTGATATCATCTTCATGCTCGAAGTCACTCCTGCTCCGGGCCAACCGCAGAGTCCGGTAGTGCCGACAACGATTTGGAGTCATCATTGCTTTTAGGGAAATAAAAAAACTACAAACAAAAACAGCGGCGCCTTCGGCGCCGCTGTTTTTTATAATACTAGTTAGTGAATCAAATACGATCCAGTAGGAAATCCATAGATATAACTTCCCACTAAGTTAGTGCCTGATGCACCGTTTGTTGCGGTATCATCCCAATTAAATTCGAATGATGAAAGCGAAGTGGCAATACTGCCATTTCCATTGTTTACACCATAGATAAGATTTGCGTAGAGGCCGAATGTTTTTGAAGTGCCTGCTGGAATTATATAACCGTCATAATCAGTATTTGACGCTGAGCCAAATTCACAGAGCGCCATCGGCACAAAGCTGCAGTGGCTGCCGGTGATAGTAACTCCTCCTTCAGCAATTCGCGGATTGCCAAGTGTTGGGTTAGAAGCAAATCCTGATGGCCATGGATTAAATTGAATATCGTTAATTTTTATATCTTCATGCGCGTCCGCAGTAATAGTTACTTCGCCGATCTTGTTCTCGGCACCAAGCGTCAAACCATTATTTGGCGTCGTATTGACTGTTACAATTGGCTTTGAACCGACAACAAACATTTTATTTGTTGCTCCAACTGTAATTACTGCAGTATTAGTAACGCCAGTTCCTGAACAAGTAAATTTAACAGAATTCAAATCCACCATAGACTGGGTATTTGAAGGAATACCGCTCACACCAACCGGAGCGTATGAGAAGAATGCGTCGACATTTACACCTGCGCCACCCTGCGGCACCACAATGTTAAGTCCTGTAAGCCATGCCTGTCCTGAAACAACCGGAGCTGTTACTGAACCGACACGAACTGAAGTGACTGACATTGGCACATCTACTGCAAATTTCATTTCACTTATTGTTGCTTGCTGCGGCGAAGTAAAGTTATACGTAACTTTTGTTGCGTCCGTTACTCCGTTAGTCGTGCCTGCAGCAACATATTGAGTTGCAGTTGAGTTAGAAGCGATAATTGTTGGTTGGAAGATACTGCATGCGGCTTGAGTCTGGCCATTTATTGTAAACCAGTTATCTGACTGATCTTCTGCGTAGACATTATCAGTGCTTGTAATTACAAGCACTTTATAGAACGTACCTGGCTGCCACTGATTTGCATTCAAACCAGCAAGTGTAGGTAATGTTACTACTTCACTGCCGTCGTTAAATGAATATGTGATCGGTCCAGGGAATGGCAGTAAATCACTGACTATTCCATTCTGACTTGAAAGAATTTTGAATGAAACTTTATGATCAGCTGGTACATTACACGTCTCCCATGTCACTGTGATCTGCTGTCCAGCAGAATACGATTCGCCACCATTCGGAGAAGTGACTTTTAGTGTTGGAGTTGTATTACTCAACAAGCAAGGCAAGTGATTGCTTAGAATTGATGAAGCAGATTGAATTGGCCCAAGCTGGTTACATGGCTGGCCAGTAGTAGTGCTGTAGCCATGCCATGAAGTACAACCTGGAGGGAATATTCCTGCTGCGCCAACATTACCGTTTACCTGAGCTTGTGCGACAACGGTAGAACCAGCAAGTGCTGCACGAGTTTTTGGACCAACACTTGTACCATCGCCACCGGCAATTCCAGCTTCTGCTTGGAACTGTCGAACCGCAGCAACAGTCATTCGTCCATACAGACCAGTTGCATTGTCAGCTGTGAGGAATCCCTTGCCGACGAGAATCTTCTGGAGTTTCATAACTTCGTCGCTTCGTTCACCTTGATTGAGGTTACGGGTGAAAGAAACATTTGTTGTCGCAACTACTACTGCAGTTTTACAAGCTGGATCTTCCGGATGATTTTGACAGTACCAGCTCTGATCCTGAGCAGCTGCCTGTTGGCTTACAACGTATGAATTTGTGACTGGGAGATAATTTGTTGTCGCATGTGAAGTTGTAACAGGCATGTTTCCCGTTGGGTTAGAAACCGCTGTCGGCTGCAACTGTCCTCCGCCAACTACTGGATCAGTAGTGGTAGTTGTCTGCTTGATTGTCGGAGTAAGACCATCAGCAGTAATTGGCTGCATAACGCCAATAATCCCAGTCGGCTTGGCCGTAACTGAGGTTGTCGAAATCTTTGTAGCATCAGTAGTCAAAGACGCATCGATCTTTGAACTAGTGATCATATCACTTGCACGAATAACAGCTGCACCTAACTGGGTCTTCATATCTGAAACCTGTTGTCTCAGAGATGTGATCTCTCTCCAGAGATCATCTAACGTAACCGCGTGTGCCTGTGCTGCGAATCCTGCAAGAGAAACGACGAGCATCAGAGCAATAATGAATTTCTTCATTTTTAACTCTCTATATTTAACTGATAAATAACACGATAATTATACTCCTGTGGCGATATGAGGGCTATGGTATTGTGTGGATAACTATTTTGTGGCCTGCTTCCATGCCTTCCCGTCGCTCAGGAAAGTAATTGTCCCTTTGTCCTTGGTAACTAGAGGCTGAATACCAAATATAGCTAATTTTTTAAGAGTTTCCTGGTGCGGATGGCCGTATTTGTTATCTTTTCCTGCTGAAATGATGGCAATTGTCGGCTGGACCGCCCTTAAAAATGCCTCTGAGGTCGAAGTTCGGGATCCATGATGACCAACCTTCAGAATTTCGCTCTGTAAATCCTCAGTTTTATAGGCAGAAAGCAAATAATTTTCGGTCTTTATAGGCGCATCGCCGGTAAACATGACCGAATCCTCCTTATACACCAAGCGTCCAACGATTGATGCATCATTAGTCGGTATTTTGCTGACATCACCGTTTGGGAACAAAACGGTAAAAACTATGCCTTGAGCGGCATCAAGATCTACTCGAGTACCTGCTCGGGCAATGATTTTGGGGATCTGCTTGTCGGAAATAAGGGACTCAAGCTCCAAATATGTCTTTGCATTTGATGTTTTTCCCGATTCTATGACCGTTCCAATGCTGTACGATTTCACCAAATCAACCAACCCAGCATAATGATCGGCGTCTGGGTGGGTAAGCAGCACAACGTCTATAGATGTATCCCCAACTGGCATCACTGAGGCCAGTGGCTTGATCAGTGACCCTCGGGGACCGCCGTCAATGAGCATCTGTCGGCCATTCGGCGCTTCTATGTAAATCGAATCCCCCTGGCCAACAGACAGAAATGCGACTTTAAGCAACCCAGCTCCTTGTGGCGCATTGGTATACAAATAAAACCACAGGCAAAAAGCGAAGGCTGCGAGAAAAATAAAACTATACAAGCCGGCCTTTCGCATTTTGAACATACTAAGAGTATACTAAATAAGTATTAAGTAATGATGAATATTATATGAAACCATACACAGCGCACGAATTTCAAATACCGGAACTTGCAGGCATTTCAAAAAAAACAATCGAAGAACATATTAAGCTCTATCAGGGTTATGTGAAAAATTTTAACGGCATCATGGATCGTCTTGGCGAGTTGATGGCAGACCCTGAAAAAAATGCTTTTATCATCGGCGAACTGCATCGCCGCATCGCATTCGAATTTAACGGCATGCGCAACCATGAATTTTATTTCCATTCTCTCGAAGGCGGAGCAAAGCCATTGCCTGCTGATTCAGAATTTAAAAAAGCGATGGAGCAGGAAGCCGGATCAATTGATAATTTCCTTATGGGTTTCAAAACATTGGCAATGACTCGCGGTATCGGCTGGGCAATCCTCTACTGGGACAAGCAAGCTGGACAATTTATGCCTGCATGGATTGACGAGCAACACCTTGGACAGTTAAACGGTCTCTCTCCTGTACTTATGCTCGACATGTGGGAACACTCATATCTCATGGACTATACACCGGGCGAAAAGAAAAAATACGTTGAAGCTTTTTTTGCCAATGTGAATTGGGAAGTGATTGAAAAAAACTTTAAGCAAGTAAAATAAAAAAATAACCACCGCGAAAATTCACGGTGGTTAGTAGGCTTAAAACATGTTGTGTTAAATTGCTAGTTTACCAACTCAAAGCTTGTAATTAGCTCATCAATTTCGCTTGCAGGTGCGGTTAGCAAATCAAACATCTTTGGTATTAAATCAATGTCATGTAATGCTGATAAGCTAATACCGGCATACGGCTCTTTATTATAGAGTTGCTGAGCATTAGCTCTTTTTGCATTCTCATCAAAACCGCGGTCGATGTAGCCGTCACTGCCCTCAATTTTCGAATCAAACGAATAGGTAATTATTTTCACGTTTTCGTGAGCCTCTTTTGCATAGGCAACAAACTCGTTGTCATCAAACAACTGTGTTGTCTTTCTGTTGTTGCGTCCTGTAATAAGTATAACTTCTACATTAGGCTCAGTCAGTCGCAGCTGTCTTAAAATTTCAGTGCGATCGCTGTTAAAAAAAAGTTCAGCTTCTGCATTGCTTTCTTTTAATTTTGCCTCCAACAACTTTTGCAAGTCAGCAGTTAATTCCTTGTCTTCGTTGGTAAAAACCATTTTTCTTTTTGTAGCCATGATTGTCTTTTGTTTTAAAATGACTTATATAATAACCCGTTATTTAATATCTGTCAAGATTCTTAAGGTGAAATGCCACGTAATTATCACATAGCCAAGTAAAATAAGGGTAAATGGGATATGGGGCACCGTAACTGAGGCGAAAGGTATCCTCGCTGCCATTGTAATAATGCCGATAATAAAGGCTGCCAGGAGGTACACCGGATAGCCCAGCGCGGCGCCCAAGGCAGGAATTGTGAGCGCCGCGACGAATGATATGCAGATCAAAAGAAATCCAAGAAGCATCAGATACGGAATAAACGGAATAATCATGAGATTGACCGGTAAGGCAATGACCGAGAACAATCCCATCTTGTAGAGGATATACGGTGCCACGGCGGTTTCTGCTGCCAATGTAGTCCCAACCATATCGGCCAAGGCTTCTGGCATGCGCTTCCCTAACCACCTGACATATGTCGGCGAGACCAAAACCAATCCAAGCGTTGCAAGGAATGATAATTGAAATGAAGCATCGGCAACCAAATACATTGGATTGTAAAGAACCAGTCCAAGTGCAGCCAGCGACATGACGCGAAATATATGAGCTGATCTCCCAGACATTCGCGAAAGTATAACAACGATGGCCATCAAGCCTGCCCGAAGCGCTGTCGAAGATGCACCAGTCATAATGACAAATAGAATGATTCCGAAACCACCAAGAATAAGCGTCAATGATCTTGTGAGAAAACTTCCGAGCGTGGCAGTGATACCTTCTGCAACAATTGAAACGTTGTACCCTGAAAGGGCGATAACATGCACCGTGCTTGTCCGAACCAAATCATTGTAGAGCGATTCATCAATTGATGTCTTGGTGCCAAGTAAAATTCCAGCTACAAATCCGGCTTCCTGCTTCGGAAGATATTTGAATAACTTCGCCTCCACTGTATGTCTAAAGTCGTACAGCAGTCTTGTGATAGAAAAAGATTTGTCATATTCAACGGAAATTAATTTTGCATCATTAATTAGAAATAAAATGTGATCTTTCTTTAGATAGGTAACGTAATCGAATTCAGTCCCCTGATCCGTGAGAAAATTTTCAGGCTCGCTCAATGTCCCTTTGATTGTGATTAAATCATTGTAATGTAGATTCTGTGTCGTCTTAATGCTTACCCGCAGACCAATTCGTCCTGAATAAAAAATAGCCGCCGTCTTCCCTTCCACTGAAACAGGATCGTTGGTAATGCGCCCGGAAATTTCAATCGAGTGATTTATTTTGGATCTGAAATATTCAGTCGGAGCTACCATGGAAAGATTGAAACGAATAATTCCTCCCAATAAGCTGGTTAAAAAGATAGCGACAATTATCGCCCCATTTTTGGAAGAAAATTCTGTAACCTCTCTTCTGCCAAAATATATGATTCCCACCAAGAGCGGAATTCCAAAAGCGATTCCGACGCTTTGGTCGAAACCGTAAAATACTCCGGATAAAAACCCGAGCGTACAAGCAAAAAGGACTATGTCTGGCATAGTCCCCAAGCTTAGGATATATAACTGAAGAAATAATGAATTATTTTCCAGTAAACTCTTTGATTATTTCCGCCTCGTCATCAGCGCTAATCGCTTTCTTATATTTAGCCCCCTTCTTGCCTTTCACCCGCTTTTCGCATGCAGCCCATGTTTTGTCCGTATGCAACTTTCCATCAACGTATGAAACATATGAATATGCTTTGGCTGAACTGCTTTTCTTTTTGGTTGCCGCTTTCTTTTCGACATGGAAAATATCTGAGCCAAGCATCTCGTTATATTTTTCCAATCCGCCGGTGTAGAGCAACACAAACTGCTTGTCAGCATACATAGTGGCAATTTCATCCACGCGGTCATTTCCACGTAAGCCGCTGTGGCCGGAAACTTTTTTCCATTCAATATTCTTTCGAAGCTTGAGCGCACGGACCATTTCGACAAGGAACTGCCAGAGATCTCGATTGAGCACTGGTTCGCCTTCTTTTGTGACCCAGCCATTCTTCTCCCAGCCATGGACCCACTGCGTAATACCGTTGATGAGATACGCGGAATCAGTATGCATTTCAATGTCACCTGGGATTTCACGGCGACGAATAGTCTGAAGCGCTTCGAGGGCTGCCATCATTTCCATGCGATTGTTCGTAGTATGATCTTCCCGTCCGCCGAGCTCGATCACCTTCGTTTCTGCCGGAGTGGCACCATTGGCGATAATGATTGCGCCCCATCCTCCCGGGCCCGGATTGCCGCGCGATGCGCCGTCAGTAAAAACAGTAATTATAGGATTCATATATTAGAGTATATCAACAATTCGCAATCTAAGCTCTGGTCTGCCCATGAAGTATGACATTTCCATTGTTGCATAAAGGTTTACATTTTTACCGGCATCAATATGGACGGAAAAATCAGTTGGCTGTTTGAAGAACGAAATGGCTTTCATCATCTTGCCCTCGCTCGCAATCATGAGTTCGAGATGTTCTTTTTCCTTACCAAATAATTTCATGCCGGCAATCAAAATTCCGGGAAAGAGAAATACTGGCTTTTCATTTGCCATACCGAACGGAGCAAGCTGGGCAATGAGGTTGTAATTCTTGCTTGTAACCTCTGCGAGTGTAATTGAAAGATCGTGCTTCTTTGATTCCTGTTCTTTCTTTTCTCGCTTTGCGCGAGTAAATGCCTTACTCAAAGCCTCTTCAAGAAAATGTACTTTTTCATGTGTGACCACAAATCCTCCGGCGAGCTCATGACCTCCAAATGAATGGAACGCATCAGTGGCTTCGGTCATGAGGTCGACGACATTTACTGAGCCTTCTGAGCGACACGAACCTTTAATCAAAGTCTTATCTTCTGCTCCTTCACTTCCCCAGACAAAACTTGGCTTACCATATGTTTCTGTAATTTTTGAAGCAACCAGACCAAGCACGCCGACACGCCATTCAGGATGGCCGATGACGATGACGTCATGCAATTCCCGTTTCTCGAGTTTCTTGTGCACGTCTTTCATAATTGTTGCAACCGTTGTTTTGCGCAAATCGTTAATCTTGATGAGATGATCGGCAATCGCAGCGGCTTTGGCCGGATCAGTTTCGGCAAGCACATCGAACGCATGCTGCGGAGAATCCATACGCGATGCTGCATTCAATCGCGGCGTAAGCATAAATGTAATATCGTCTTCGGTCAGATGCTCGGGATCAATTTTCATTTTCTTGAACAGTTGTCGTAAGCCTGGACGCTTTGTCCGTTGAAGAACTTTCATGCCATAAAATGCGAGCACGCGGTTCTCACCAGTGAGCGGCACCATATCAGAAAGCGTAGCAAGACCGGCCATGTCGAGCAGCCACTTTTCCCAACCAGTATTTTGCAATTCAGGAATTTTTGCAATCAGTCCTTGTACCAGTTTGAAGGCAACGCCGGCACCGCACAATTCTTTGAACGGATACTGGTCACCAGACTTTTTCGGATTCAAAATGGCAAAAGCTTTCGGGATGTTCGCTTGCGGCAAATGGTGGTCAGTTACAATCACATCCACGCCGTTCTTTTGCGCAAAGGCAACTTCTTCTACGGCAGTAATACCAAGATCGACAGTAATAATCAATTTCGTACCGTCAGCAACAAATTGTTCAACGGCTTCCATGTGCAGGCCGTATCCTTCATCGTGGCGATGCGGGATATAATTTCTAAAATTTACATAACCAGCTTTTACAAAAAAGTCATGGAGAATGACTCCGCCTGGAATACCGTCTGCGTCATAGTCGGAATAAACAACGATAGGCTCGTTTGCTTTCATTGCCTGAATGATTCGATCAACGGCTTTATCCATATCACTCATGAGAAATGGATCATGGAGGTGTGATTCATAAGAAGGTGAAAGAAAAGACTGACGGAAATCGTCAGAAATACCACGAATGGCAAGGATCTGGTCTAAGAGGTCGGTACTTTGCATAGAGAGCATTCTACCATATACTTATTACATATGATCACAAACGATAACTGTATCTTTTGCAAAATAGTGGCGGGAGAAGTACCTGCCTATATTGTCTATGAAGACAAGCAATTTATAGCCTTTTTGGACATTCACCCCCTTGCTCCAGGACATGTCCAGATTATCCCAAAGGATCACTATCGCTTTGTTTGGGACGTGCCAAATGTGGGTGCTTATTTTGAAGTAGCCCGCAAAATTGCCCTTGCCCTTCAGAAAGTATTCAATCATGATCTGATCCGATCACAGATCTTCGGCGAACAAATTTTCCATGCTCACATCTGGGTCTGGCCCGATCTCCCTATCGAAGGTGCCGAAAAAGACTTCGATCTCATCACCGAAAAAATCCGCGACGCACTGGACTTTGTAGGATAAATAAAAAAGTCCCCTTTCGGGGATTTTTTTATTTCAACGCCTTAATGCCCGGCAGTGTGCCAGACGCCAAAAAGTCGAGTGTTGCGCCGCCACCGGTAGAAACAAATTTAAATTCCTTTTCCATCTTGAGCTTGTTTACCAATTCAACAGTGTCACCGCCGCCAATGATTGTATCGCCTTTCGATGCAGCCAAACCCTTGAGCAACATCTTTGAGCCAACATCAAAGCCCTTTTCATAGAAACCAATCGGACCGTTCCAGAGAATAAATTTAGAAACTTTGGCGATTGAATTGATGTACTTAATCGTCTCAGGGCCAACATCCATAATTACTTCATCCTTTGCCACTTCATATGGAGAACAGATACGAGATTTTGCACCTTTGGCAACGACAAGATCAATTGGCACAATCAGTTTCTTATTCTTCAGGATCGCACTCACATCATAGCCTTCTTCAAAAGCAGACTTTCCAATTTCATATCCCTTTGCCTGAAGCAAATCATTGAGTAGTGCTCCGCCGATAAATATATGATCAGCTGCTTTGGCGAACTTTTTGATGAGCGGCATCTTTGTAGAAAATTTATTACCGCCAAGGATAAATAGAAACGGATGCTTCGGACTATGTGCAAGCTCTAAATGTTTAATTTCCTGTTCCATTTGAAGTCCGGCATAGCTCGGCAAATACTTTGGAATTCCAACAATGGATGCATGCGCACGATGAGATACCGGAAATGCGTCATTCACAAAAACTTCAGCGTATGAAGCGAGCATTTGTGCAAATTTCGGATCGTTCTTCTTCTCGCCTGCCTCTGTACGAAGATTCTCGAGAAGAACGGCAGTGCCTTCCTTCTGATTGAGCAGGGCCTGGTCTACCGAAGCGCCAGAGAGGGCTGGAACAAATGTTGTTGCAATATGCTTCTTGAGAATGGAGGCCACCGGAGCAAGGGTCTGATCACCCTCACCTGCATGAGAGATGAGAATTACCTTTGCACCTTTCTTAAGAAGATAGGTAATTGTAGGAAGTGTTTTGACGATGCGGAAAGCATCGAGCACCTTGCCGTCCTGAATTGGAACATTGAAGTCCGCACGAACCAGCACGCGAGTTCCCTTTTTAATTTTTGCTTGAGAAAGTGATTTCATTATTTTTTTGGAATTACTTGTAGACTGTAAATAAGTTTCTGCATTTTCTTTGGTTCAAGTGAGAGATGCCCGGGAAGTAAGCCGTCAGCGCCAGCATCGATGTATTCATGGGCATTCAACTCGTTGACTGAACCGCCATACATTATTCTCGGCATATCTTTGGCGCTGATACCGGAAAGGTCTGCGAGAGTTTTTTTGATGTAAATAATCATTTCTCGGCATTCTTCCGGAGTGGCCTCCCGAGTTGCATGAGAACTGATGGCCCAGACCGGTTCGTACGCGATCACAATTCTAGAGATCGCTGCTTTGGGAACATTAACCAATGCTGCAGTAATCTGATCTGCAACAATGCGATGAAATGCACCGTGGTCATCACGAACGGTTTCGCCTACACAGATGATCGGAGTAATTTTATTTTTAAGTGCAGTCAGAATTTTCTGATTAATCATCGCATTGGTCTCCCCTGCAGCTCGGCGCTCTGAATGACCAATCAGCGTAAACAGTGGTTTCTGGTTTGCCATCATGGAAAATGATACTTCGCCAGTGAATGGACCAGACTTTTCAGCGTGGATATTTTGCAGACCAAGCTGAATTGAGTTTCGGCTCAACGCTTTTTTGACCGGAGCGAAATATGGGAATGGCAGTGCCAGTCCGAGTTCAATATTTTTTAAGATCTCAAGTTTCTTGTATTCCTTTGCCAGAGTTGTGGCTTCTTTTTCAGTTTCGGGATTCATTTTCCAGTTGCCGATAATCAAGATCTTTTGTTGCATGAGTGTATTGTAGCATAGAGTTTCGGGACAATAGAAAAGCGGGCGCGCTTCGCGCGCCCGCTTTTCCTTCTTCCTTTAAAACTAGTGCTCAATAACCTTTGGATATCCACCCGGAGCAGTATCTACGCTGCAGAATTGTGATGTTGAGAGAGCCATTGGGTTATATGTAGCCTGGCTTCCCACATGTGTACCGTCCGTCCAAGTACAATTCAATGAATAGGTTCCGAGATCGCTCACGTCATTAAGTGTAATTGTGCCGTTCGGGCCGCTGCCACTCTGAGGACCAGTCAATGTACAGTTAGCTGCATTTGATGACCAGCCATAGCTCTTTGGCAATTGAGCTGACTGGTTGATAGTGCTTGCAGGACAGTATGGGCCACCGTTTGTAATACCTGAGAACTGATACTGTGAACAGTTGTTACTGCTTGAGAGCGTTACTTGGACCGGACCACTCGTTACTGACAATGGCTGATTGCTTGAGTTGTAATATATAACCTTGTACCAGCCGGCAAGGAACACATTTGATTCAGTATCAGAGAGTCCATAACCATTTACTCCTCCAATTGTAGTTGCGTATGGACCATTTGCACCTGCAGTACTCAGTGCCAATTTCGCATATGATGGTGCACCAGGACCTGCTGGCAATGTTCCGAATGAAGCCCATGTAAGACTTGCTGGATCTCCTGGACATGCAATACCTCCGCCGCCAAGGTTGATACCCCACTGAGGAGTTGTACAATCAATTGTTCCATTTGCAGTTGGGCCCTGATATGTCGCAGGTGCTGCACCGACGAATTCATGATTACTTTCAGCAATCATATTGTCTGAAGCGTCATACAAACGTGCGTAGTACTCATGCTGCTGACCTGATTGTGTCGGAGTAGTGTAGTTTGAAGTTGATGATGTGAATGGACCAACAGGAACTGAACCGATTGGTGCTTGCAATCCACCAATCTGGGCACCGTCCATGAACATACGAACATGATCGCCACCACTTGAACTTGTCCATGCTGCAGATGTTGTCTGTGGTCCACCCTGAGCACTTGCTACACAGAGATCATGTACGCCGATTGAAAGCGTGATCTGATCTCCCTGCTTTGTAACAGTAGTTGAAGCGGTAACAGTACCCGGAGTGTTATTAATATTTGTTGGACATGTAATCGTGTATGTCGTACTTGAGCCTGGAGCTGAAGGAACTGGAACATTATTTATGACAGTAGAAGTTGGAGTTGAAGCTGGAGTTGTGTTTGGAACCAAAATGCCTGATGAAGCTGAGTAATTTGGTTTTGAACCATCCCATGGAGCACCTGCCGCTGGAGTTGAAGTAGCAGTACAGTTACCACCAGTGAACAATTGCTTGTCATTAGCGTTAATTGAATATGTGAGTGTTGTCTTGTTTGAACCTGCAACCGTTGTTGGGTTGGCAGTGAGCGTCAGATGCGCTACGGGTGTAACCTGGATTGTCGTATCCACATATGCGCCCTGGAATTTTGCCCAGCCGACGACATCACTTCCCCAAACAAATTCGTTACTGATCGCCTGATGACCAGTTTGTGGATTTATGTAAAAAGAAAGTTGTGCGCCATATGCTCCTGGATTTGCCTGAAGACTTGGTGAACCTGGATATTGATCATTCAATCCACTCATTGAGATATAACCATCCCATCCACCAGCGCTAGGATTTGCGCCTGCTCCAAGACAACCAACTGGATCTGGTGCTGCCACACAGGCGCGCGCCCACCCGACAATCGGAGCTCCAGTACCTGAGTTTGCCAAATGCTGAACACCACAACCAGAGGCATTTGCTGCAGGAACTGCACCTGATGGACATTCAACTGGTGAAGTTCCATAACCATTTCCAAATTTTATCCAGCCAATAGATGAAGACCAGCCATAGCCGTTCCACATGCCAGCACCGTCCTGAATAACACCGAAGTCGTTGCCGCTACCGTTGTTGTAATCCGCGCAATTCAAATAGATCCAACCGATAGTTGATGACCATAACTTTCCATGGACATTATATTTGGTCGTATTACAAGTAACCACAAAGTTAAAGTTACCGTTATTAAGATTACCGCCCTGCTGTAAGCCGGTTGACTGCGCATATACAGAAAAAACCTGCGCGAATACAAATGAAACAGCAAGCAGTCCGACAAGAGCAAGATTTTTAAAAGAAAGAAGTTTTTTCATAGTGACTAGCGAGAATTCAGATTACTAATAACTGCTGCTCTTTGTTCATCTGTTAGTGTAGACTCACTCTCAGATTTCATTTGCGCTTTAATGATTGCAGCTTTTGTTTCATCTGGAACTGAAGAACCTCCTGGATTGTCTTTTAGGATTTCTGCAATAGCCGCAGCTTTCTGTTCATCGGTAATCGGCTTATTTTCTCGTTTATTCTTGGTAAGCGAGAACCAAGCAACCCCAATAATGAGTACGGAGACAACAACCAAAATGATTGTCGTAACTGTTCGCTTTGATTTCATCTGACCCATGGCAGTTGTCATAGGTGACATAGTATGAAGTGGTTGTTGCATAAGAAAAGAAATTATTATTACTGTAAATATTGTACCACATGAAGCATCTGAATTTTCACGTTTTTCCACTATATGTGGATAAGTAAATCTATACAAAATAGGGGTTTTATGATTTAATATTGACAAGGACTACTGTATGTGGTAAACTATACTTCTATCCTGACTTTTCTGAAACTTCTTAAACAACTGAAAAAAATAAACAATAGATTATGAAAACCAATTTTATCCTTCTGTTTGCCTTTTTGGCATCTTTCTGCAACTCATCAGCGCAAGCTGGTGCTACCGGGCCTAAATTGTTTCACCCCTACATGAACCTGAACGTGTCTTCAAATGTGACCACACCAATGGGCACTTCGAAGGTACTGAATGGTGACCTGTACGTTACCGGGGTCTTTACCAGTATTAACGCACAATACTTTAATGGCCAAACCATTGGTTATAACGGTATTATACGTTTTCCGAACTGTGACCTTAGAAACCCTCAACCGGTTGCCGGTGGTGGTATCAGTTCTCCCTCTGAAAAGGGAGTGCACGATATAGAATGGGCACAAGGTACAGAGTGGGTAGTTGCTGATGACTATAGCAACGACAAGCTGTTCAAGCATGAAGCTAACGCCTGGATTCCGCAAGGGGTAACAGTAGATAGCGGCAAAACTATCCGTTTCAGCCCAAAAATTAGCGATTCTACGCTTTTATTACTGGGCACAATGGAATACTGCAAAAATGTGCACGTGAACAACGGCTGTATTTATAATCTTAATACTGGCAGCGTAACACCGCTTCCTGGTGGAGGTTTTGGTACCTACAACACGCCTTGGCACGTATACCGCAACGGCAATATGCTGTACATCGGTACAGAAAGTGGCATAGCTACCTACAACACAACTACTGGTGCATTCAATAAAACAGTTATTGGCAGTCCTTCTGGCCGCTTTGTTGGCCATGGTGACACACTGTATGTTGTAGTTATGTCCGATCTGGGCAATGGAGCTGCTGACGTTTTATACCGCAAAATCGGCAATTCGCCTTTTGAAATGATGTGTTTCGCAGAGTTTAATACTATTGCAAACATCAACATTATTGGTGATAAGATTCACATGTACGGTATATATTCTTCAGTATTTACTGCTGATAGTACCCAATATTCCGGTACCGATCTTGCATGGGACGAAACCGTAAGTTCGATTGTTCCGTCAGGATTAAGCACCGTTGTTGGTATGATTGACTACATTGAGCTTCCTAATGGTGAATACATGGGGTGGCAAAATGGAACTCTTCTAACCACACAATCATTAGTTTCTGGTATTGAAGAAGAAGCAACCTCTGTATTAAAGGTTTACCCAAATCCTGCTACAAGTCTTGTAGTAGTTGAAGGCCTACCTCTTAACACAACTGTTACTTTGACTGACGTTACTGGCAAATTAATGACTAGCCAGGTAACAACTGGCGATAAAACTGTTTTCATTACGAGTGATTTAGCACGCGGAATATACTTCCTTAACGCGCAAGGTCACTTCACTACGCAGAAAATCTTTCTGCAATAAACTATATTGATTTTTCACATTTCATACGGCGTGCTCTTACCAAAGAGTGCGCTTTTTTTTGATTATTAGGCTTGCAAACTAAAATGCCCGGCGCCGTAGGCGCCGGGCATTTTCAAATTTACTTACTGATACTGTGTCCAAACTTCTGCACCTTCGTCTGGATCACTCTGATTGCTTGTGGTTACAAATCCATGAGCGGCACCTCGTCCGTTTACTGTATTCTTACTTCCATGAACCAAGAAGTAGCTTCCGCCCGTCACTGAAGTACGGACACACTCTCCGTTAATGTATGAGACTACGCCATTCTTGAGCATTTTGACGCGGAATGTGTGATTGCCAAGCCATGTTGCACAAGATTGATTGTTAGCACTGAACGAACCCAGTGGTGGAGTTGTCCATCCAGCATCAGGGTTATTGTTACCGCCAGTTCCTCCTCCCGTACCACCTCCAGAAGAGACATTCGCTGATACAGTGACAGGGGTAATTTTCAAACAAACAACATTGATGCGGAGATCAAGGTGACTTGAGTTACCCTGATCACATGCGAGCTGCCATCCGTTAGGGAATCGTCCATAGTTTGCAACTTTATCTGTGCCAGGCAAGTAAGTGTAGTTTGAAGAGTTACTAGCATTCTGATCGCTCCAGCCTGGACCTTCAGCATAACCTCCTGGATTACCAAAATCTGAGTGGATTGGCTGTGTAATGCGGATCTTGCCACCTTCACAGTCACCGCCTCCTGAGAGTGCTACATATCCTGAAGGACAGTATGCCCATGCATTTTGAACCTCAGATGAGCCATCGTTGTCATAATATCGTCCGAGAACTACTACATCGTTACCTGAAAGTGGAACGCCACCAGAAGTACTGAGGTCTGCCCATGCGCCCATACCATTTCCGTTTGTTGAAGCAAACACTTTACCTGATCCAGCAGTACCATCGTTTATAGCAACCTTACCATTGAAAGTTGTGCGGACAGTTTCACCGTTACTGTAACCAGGTTCAACAGTCAAACCTGCCTGACCGCCTCGATTGACCTGAAGAATAGGATCCTGATCCTGAACATCTGTTCTATTGAAGATACCGTTACCAGCATTCAAATTGGTAAATGTACTGAGTACTGAATCCCAGAAAGTAAGATTTGGCTTGTTTTGAACAATTCCAATGTGATCTGAGCCAGTATTGCCTACGAGATTGAGTACATCCGTACCACCGCCACCGCCGTATGAAAGATCAAGTTTGAGCTGGCCGAAAATATTCGCCTTGCCGTCTGCAATAAAAGTTCCACCACCGTTACCAGTAGGTCCCGCGAGGTTGAAACTCTCTGCGCCGTAAATTCTATCTGCGCCAAAGAGACCGTGGATAAACAATTTTGCGCCGAGAGATGCGCCATCTTTACCTTGTCCTGTAGCTGAGACATTAATTGGCGCATCACAACCAGCTACGTTCTGGTTTGTAGGACAACCCGGCGCAGTTGCTGGTGGTGGCGTCCAGTTAGCCGACACGATTGAAACACCGAGACCCAATGCAAGGCCGAGGACGATAACCTTGAGTGGCTGAGCGATGTCTTTTGTAAAGTATTTTTTCATAATGAGTTTTTACTACTCTATTAAGTAATAGTGAATCTATTGTACCACATACATATATATGTGAAGCTCACTTATTCATAAAATGTGGATAAATCTCCAGCTACCTTTCATTTCCCTCACCACACACTGCCCGACTAACGCTAATTTACTGGCAGAGCGACTAAGTCACTTGCTTCAGATGGTCTACAAGCTGCTCAGGGCGCTCTCCGATAACCCTAGTTCCAAATTGCCAACTTAAGCTAATTTTGCTATAGTAACCCCGTTAGTCGGTCGGTTTCGCCCGACTCTTTTTATTAAAACTTAATAGAGAACCTATATATGTTAGATCTCAAAACAATGCATTCAGCCCTCACTCAGCTTGAGGAGGAACGCAAAATACCAAAAGCCAAGATCCTCGAGGCCATTGAACAGGCCCTCGCAGCGGCGTACAAGAAAGACTACGGCAAGCGTGGTCAGATTGTTCGTGCCCGCTTCAATGAGGAAACAGGCACAACAGACTTTTACCAGGTAAAAGTTGTCGTTGACCCAGCAGAAGTCCGCATGCCAGTAGATGGCGAGGAAGAAGCTCCTGCAGAAGAACCAGTCGAGGGTGATGAACGTGTCCGCTTCAACGAAGAACACCATATCCTCGTCGATGACGCTCAGCTCATCAAAAAAGGCGCGAAGCCAGGTGATGAATTGATTTTCCCTCTCGAAACACAGGATGACTTCGGCCGCATTGCCGCACAGACAGCAAAACAAGTCATCATCCAGAAAATCCGCGAAGCGGAACGCGAAGGCGTACTCGCAGAATTCGGCGGACATGAAGGCGATATCGTCTCAGGTGTCGTACAGAAATTCGAACGCGGCATTCTCTATGTAGATATCAATCGTGTAACCGGTATCATCCCTTACGAAGAACAGATTCCAAATGAACGCTGGAACCGCGGTGAACGCATCAAAGCATACCTCTATCAGGTAGAAGACACACCACGAGGCGTATCTGTGAAACTTTCACGTACGCATCCTAAATTGATCGAAGCTTTGTTTGCTATCGAAGCTCCAGAAGTTGCTTCAGGTACAGTCGAGATCAAATCAATTGCTCGCGAAGCAGGCTCACGATCAAAGATCGCAGTTTGGTCAAATGACGAACATGTAGATCCAGTCGGATCATGCGTCGGACAGAAAGGTATTCGAGTTACGACAGTGATGAGTGAACTCGGAAACGAAAAGATTGATATTATTGAATGGTCACCAGATGTTGCGACATATGTTGCAAAGTCGCTCTCACCAGTAAAAGCCCAGAATATTCTTTCAGTTGCAGTTGACGAAGCAGAACACAAGGCTTCAGTTGAAGTTACTGATGATGTCCTCTCACTCGCCATCGGCAAAGGTGGGCAGAATGTTCGTCTCGCTGCAAAGCTCACTGGATGGAGAATTGACATCAAGGGCGTGAAATCAGACGAAGTCGTTTCATCAGACGGTGAAACAGTTGAAGTAGATAACGCTGAAACAGGAGAAGTAATCGCAGAAGAGCCAGCAGAAAGTGCTACAATGGAAGAGACAGAATAATTACTCAATTAATTATTTACATCTATGGCAAACATCAATCACAAACCATCGAAGTACATGCTCAATCTCTTGCATGTCCTCCCACCATTCGCTGATCAGGAAAAAGGAATCATCAACACTATCGTTGAAGTTTCTGCGGGATCAATTAACAAATACGAATTGATCACCGAATCAGGTCAGCTCAAACTCGACCGTGTCGGATACTCATCACTTGCGTATCCATTCACATACGGAGCGATTCCGCTTACCTGGGATTCAGACAATGATCCGCTCGACGTTGAAATCGTCAATGTCACTGAACCATTGGTTCCGGGTGCACTCGTCGAAGTCCGCGTCATCGGCATCATGAAGTTCGTCGACGGCGGAGAAATCGATGATAAGATCATCGGCGTTATCGCAGAAGACAAGCGCAATGACCACATCCAGAGCGTTGAAGATCTCGGTGAATACTTCATCAAGGAAACTAAGTATTACTGGGAAAACTACAAGGCGCTCAAGAAGCCAGGTACTGGCATCGTTGAATCATTCCAGGACAAGGACGAGGCTATGAAGATCATTCAAGAAAGTGCAGAGCGTTATCAGAAGGAATACGCATCTAAACTCGAAGCATAGTTATGTCAGTAAACGCCAAATTACCAAAAACAAAAATCAGCGAAGTGCGAGAATTTATTTTCTCCTCATTGATCATCGCGGCAGTCCTTGCCGCTGGCATACTCATCTACCGAAACGGCGATGAACTGGCGCTTACTCCCGTTACCGACAATCAAGCTACTGTTATACAGTCATTTGATTTTCCGACCAGCGGATCTTACTAATCAGAAAATATCATATGTCATACACAGCAACCTACAAAAAAGTTGATGGGGGTGAAGCGGAATTTACTGGTGAAATCTCAGCAGAAAAATTCGACAGCTATCGCTCTCACGCAATCGAGCATGTCGGCGGCAATCTGGAAATTCCAGGCTTCCGCAAAGGCAAAGCTCCGGAATCAGTCATTGAAAAGAATGTGCCAGAAATGGCCATCCTTGAAGAAATGGCAAACCATGCAATCATGGATATGTATCCAAAATTGCTCGAGGAACACAAAGTCGCAGCAATCGGTTCTCCTGCAGTCCAGATCACCAAGATCGCAAAGAACAATCCGCTTGGCTTCGTTATTCGAACAGCAGTCATGCCGGAAGTAAAACTTCCTGACTACAAGAAGATCGCCAAGACAGAAAGCAAAATTGAAAACGCGGAAGTGACTGACGAAGAATTCGAAAAAGCATTGCTTGAAATCCGTCAGATGCGAGCGCAGGGTATCAAGGAAAATGCTGAACGTCAGGCAAAAGAATCAGGTGAAACTACACCAGTTGAAGAGAAGAAAGAAGGTGAAGCAGCTGAAGTAAAGCCAGAAGAATTGCCTGAACTCACTGATGAATTCGTAAAGACACTCGGCGATGTTGAAAACGTTGAGGACTTCAAAAAGAAATTCCGAGACAACATGAAAGCAGAGAAGGAACACCGAGCTCATGAAAAGAATCGTTTGAACATCATGGAAAAGATTCTCGAGAAGACCGAAGCGACCATTCCAAACATTCTCGTTGAAGCAGAACTTGATCGCATGATGTACCGTATGAAGATGGACATCTCAGGCATGGGTCTCTCATATGATGACTACATGAAGCATCTCGGCAAATCAGAAAAGGAAATGCGAGACGAACTTCGAGCCGATGCAGAAAAGCGCGTTAAGATGGAACTCTTGATCGCTGAAATCGCAAAGGAAGAAAAAGTAGAACCAAACAAAGAAGAAGTTGAGAAGCAAGTTACTGAGATCATGGCAACATATCCAGGCGCAGACAAGGAACGAGCGCAGGCATATGTTGAACAGATTCAGATCAACGAAGCGGTATTCAAACTTTTGGAAGCACCGACAAAGTAATCTGCAAGTTACTTTGGAGAGAACAAAGCGTGGCGGCCCTACGGGCCGCCACGCTTTTCGTTTACCCAAATAAAAAAAGAGAGAGCCGTTGGGTTTCCCACCACGTCTCTCTCAAAGTAAATTTAATACTCGCACTTATTAGAAATCGATAATCACAAATTGGTAGCCCTGAAAGAATCCCTGGCTGATTTGTGTCTTAATCAAACTACCACCATTATTATCTGCCGGAATGTATGCCTTACTTGTTCCAAGCGTTGTATAGGTGTAGTGCCCAGTTTGAGCATTGTAGCCGGTGATTTCAATTTTTGTAATTACGATTTGCGCATCGTATGAAGATGGCTGACATGCTGCAGGTACTGAAGTCAGTGCCCACATTTGTTGACCTACTTGCAAATCAATTACAGATGAATTTGGATAGGTTACTTGTAACACATATCCTCCACCTAACATTTCTTTGCTGCATGATTGGATGGCAAATACTGTAATCAATACTGCCATTATTGTGATTATCCGTTTCATATTGTTGGTTTACGTTAACTCAGGACTCAAAAACTTAAGTCATGGATTAACGCAACCAACTCTCTCAAAGAACTTATTACCAATATATTATATCACATCTATACCCTATTTGTCAAGGTAAATCCCCTTGCAAAATAAGGGTATTTTGACAAAAAAAAGAAGCTAGCTGGGATTATCCATACTAGCTTCTGTGAAATTTTTATAGCTATTTGCCTATTGGCACATGCTATTTTCATCGATGTAAGAATCAACTGCAATGATGTGTTCGCCATACTGGTTGGTACCAGCGATGCGAATGATTACGCGTGTTGCGTGACCGGTTATCGCATCATTATGCATTGAAGCCCAAGTGGTTTCGCTTAAGTTTACAGCCATAACATCGGACTGAGTTTTCCAGCAAGTGCCTGTATTGATTATTTTGGTAGCGGCCACGGTTTGAACCCATGTGCTGCCATATAATCCCAGATCGCTTGTGTTAATTACCCAGGTGTTTGAGTTACCGCCAGTTCCTCCTCCATTTGTACCTTGG
This sequence comes from uncultured Candidatus Saccharibacteria bacterium, assembly GCA_964535545.1. Lineage (GTDB taxonomy): Bacteria > Patescibacteriota > Minisyncoccia > Phycocordibacterales > UBA9973 > DALYCO01. The sequence continues at coordinate 25,484 of CAZHUT010000002.1, forward strand.
AAGGTATTGTAGGTATCGGTGCTTGAAGGGCCGGCGTGATGTGTAACGGTAGGTTCTCCGCCTGGCACACAAACGGTAGTAGAAACAGTATCTGAACGGTGAGTAATATTGGTAATGCGGAAAATTGAATCTCCGTACACAACATTGGTATTCACTGTATCGTTGGTGTTAACAACAACATTGGTAGTCACACAAGTGGTGTCTACTGAAGTGTTGTTGTTATTGTTATCCTCTATCTCATGGCAGTGGCCAGTGTGGCAATCCATGTTTTTCTCCTTCTTACAAGAGTTCATGGTTATTGCAAAAAATAAAGCGGCAACGAAAGCGAAGATGGTTGAAGTTTTCATAACTTAAAGTTTATGTGTTGATTTAATTGTTACTTCGGAGCTCAAAACTGCTCGAGCGCTGAAGTAACAATTAACCCAACATTTTCAAGGAATTATCTCACTATTATATCACAACATATACCCTATTGTCAAGGTAGACCTGTCTGCTATACTTAAGGGCAGTAAGGCAATAAACCCTTATAAATTAAGCCTGTCCCGCGAAGCTTCAGCGTAGTGGGACCATTCCAAACTATGTTAATCCCAACAGTTATCGAAAAATCACAGTTCGGAGAACGAGCGTACGACATCTACTCTCGCCTCTTGAACGAGCGCATTATCTTCTTGGGCGGACCAATTGATGACAATGTGGCAAATATCGTCATTGCCCAGCTCCTCCACCTTGAACACGAAGACCCAAAGAAGGATATCCTCTTGTATATCAACTCCCCTGGCGGCTCAGTTACGGCAGCGATGGCTATCTTTGATACCATGAACCACATCAAGCCAGATGTTTCTACGGTTTGTGTCGGCATCGCGGCATCTGCAGCAGCAGTTCTCCTTTCATCTGGAACCAAAGGTAAGCGTCTCTGCCTTCCAAACTCAGAAGTGATGATTCACCAGGTTATGGGCGGCGCAGAAGGCCAGGCATCTGATATCGAAATCGTAGCGAAGCATATCCTGAAGACAAAAGAAAAACTCAACCAGATCCTCGCCAAAAATACTGGCAAGAAGGTTGAGCAGGTAGAGAAAGATTCAGACCGCGACTACTACATGTCAGCAGAAGAAGCGAAGAAGTACGGTTTGATCGATGAGATCATTACTCCGAAGAAAAAATAAGTTCTGCTTCGCCAAGGCTTCGCAGAACAGGCAAATAAAAAAGCGCCGGCAACATGCTGGCGTTTTGCTTTGGCGAGTGAAGTGGAACAAAATTGTGCGTGAAGTATCGTATTAGTTATCTGAAAAGGTATCTTTGCCCCAAAATTTCTTGTGGATGGCCTTTTTGCCATCATTCATTTTTTTGAGGGTAAATAAAAGAGCGTAAATTGCTAGTGCAGGCAATGCTTCGCCAAGCAAGCACAGTTCAAAGTCCCATTCAAGCCAGAAGGCTTCGGTAAATATTTCCATGTTTTTGATTTGTATACAAAAAAACCCAACTTTTCTTTCTTGTCAATTTTGCGTAGACAAACCACCCTTTTACTGCTAGTATAAAATCGTTGAATTTTAATAAGTTAGTTGGCCTGGTTGTTAACGGTTGCGCCGCCCAATAGTCTTAAAACCCCATGATTCTCTCCTCTCAAACTCACAACAGAACACGGTATCTATTGAAGCTCCGCGCTGCGTCAGACATCTCGGCCTAAGGTCGTTATGATAACAATTATTGTAGGTATTGCCGCACTGATCCTTGGAACTGGGATCGGGTATTACTTGCGCATGATCAAGTCGCTCGGACAGAAAGGTTCGATCGAAGTTGAGATCAAGGAAATGTTGATCGGCGCAAAAGAAGAAGCAAGCCGTATCGTCGATGAAGCCAAGAAAAAGGCTGAGGAACGAGACGCTGAACTTCGCGGAATGGAAAAAGAAAAAGAAGAAAAGTTCCAGGAAACCGAAAAGCGCTTGATCAAGAAGGAAGAATTGCTTGATGCACGCCAGACGGAAATCGACAAAGAAGTCGAGAACATCAAATTGAAAGTCGAAGAAATCAAGAAGATCAAGGAACGCGTAGATAACGCGCATGAAGAAAAGCGCAAAGAACTCGAACGCGTCGCAGGCCTCAAGGCTGACGAAGCAAAAGAGCAGCTCATGGTTGAGATCGAAAAGAAGTACGAAGAAGACTTCCTCGTCCGCATGCAGAAACTCGAGCAGAATTCTCAGGACAAGCTTGATCGCCGTGCAAAGGATATTCTCTCAACGACGATCCAGCGTTTGGCATCATCAACTGCCGGTGAAATCATGACAACGGCAGTCAACATTCCAAACGATGAAATCAAAGGAAAAATCATCGGTAAGGAAGGACGAAACATTCGAGCGTTCGAACGTTCAGCTGGTGTTGAACTCATTGTCGATGAAACTCCTGGCACGATTGTGATTTCATCATTTGATCCAGTTCGCCGACAGGTTGCCCGTCTCGCGCTTGAAAACTTGATCCTTGACGGACGCATTCAGCCTGCAAAGATCGAAGAAATGGTTTTGAAGGCTCAGGAAGACATCAACAAAATCATCAAGCAGAAAGGTGAAGAAGCAGTGTTTGAATGCGGCATCTTCAACTTTGATCCTCGCATCATTGCAATCGTCGGACGTCTCTACTTCCGGACAAGTTATGGCCAGAACGTGCTCCAACACTCAGTTGAAATGGCTCACATTGCCGGAATGCTTGCTGAAGAACTTGGTGCAGATGTGCAGGTTGCTAAGGCAGGTGCTCTCGTTCACGACATCGGTAAGGCCCTCGACCATGAAGTTCAAGGTACGCACATCGATATCGGTATGCGCATCCTCCAGAAGTTCGGCGCTGATCCTCGCGTGATTACAGCCATGAAGTCTCACCACGATGACTGCCCACACGAAAGTATGGAAGCGGTAATCGTTCAGACAGCCGACATCATCTCAGGCGGACGTCCAGGTGCTCGACGCGATAGTGTCGAAAACTACTTGAAGCGTTTGCAGGAACTTGAAGCACTCGTGAATGGCTTTGGCGGCGTTGAGAAATCATATGCGCTCTCAGCCGGCCGTGAAATTCGAATCTTCGTCACTCCTGAAAAGGTCAATGATGTCGAAGCCAAGGAAATGGCCCGCGAAGTTGCAAAGAAGATTGAAGCAGAACTCAAGTACCCAGGTGAAATTCGTGTAGTACTGATTCGCGAAAATCGAATCGTGGAGTACGCGAGATAAACTACAAAATATAAAAGAGCGGCGCGCACAAAGTGCGCGCCGCTCTTTTATATTTCCTTATTTCAACTTCTTCAAGTCCTCAAGTTCTTTCTCAAGATTTTGTAGCAACTTCTTTTGCTCACCTGCATCCATCGCTTCAAAAAGATCAAACCATAAGAATAGTTCTTCTTTGCTTTCTCCTTCATTCACCAGGGCTCGTATGAGTTCTTGCAAGTGTGTTTTTGTGTAGTTATCCGACATGTTCTTCTTCCTCGACTAATTGCTCATCACGGGATCCTTCAACTTTCTCGACCAATTCCTTGGTTTTTTCAACTCCGTTTCGGTTCAATATCTTATGACCAGCATCAAGCAACTTCGCCAATTTGGGCTTGAATGCAGTCGCTCCATCGCGAACATTGCGAATAATATCCAAACCTTTCTGATCAATCCAAACAAGCCATGACATAGTGCCTGATACGCCGGCAAACTGAATTGCTTCGTGCGCTCCAGGTAGACCAGTTGCCGTAGCTAAAGCAGCATACCCACTACAAACATAGAAACTTCCGCTGCTTAATGCTGTTATGCCGTACGTAATCCGTTCTTCGTTCGTCATTTTTTTACCATCGAAGGTGGTACCACGAATCGCTTGAGCTCCCATTGAAGGGGCAGTAAGAATAAAATCAGCTGCAAAGGTACCTACTTTTTTTACTACCGGAAGATTTTCTGCGATCAGCATCTTTGCTCGATCAAAAAAGTCATCAAAGATCCGTGCACGTTCTCCACGTGCACGTTCCATTACTATCTCACGCTTCTTTTCAAGAGAAAGAATCTTTTCAGATTGAGATCTTAATGATAACTTAGGTGTTTCCACAGAGAAAAGTATAAACCAGTTTGGAAACTTACGCTACTTTTTGAAGATAATGTTCTTTACAAAACAATTGTCCTTGAAAATCTTTTTTATATGCCGTCAAAAATTCCTTGCCACAGCCCGGCTCCGCGCACGTTCCTTTTCGGGATATAGGCGGATTGCGGAATTCCATTCGTTCAGCATGACGGCAGTTTGGACATTTTGTCGGAAGTGGCAAATTGAAGCGTCGGTAAAAGCCCACCTCGTCAGGAATCACACGAAAGGCAGTGGCACAATTTTTCTTTTCATCACCATTATTCGCACACTGTAATATTTCTTTAGTGATATCTTCCGGTGTTTCTTCGATCGTATCCGGAATCTGTTCAGTAGTAAGCGTTGGCTGATAATTTCGAGCCTCACGTTCTGCCCAGACAAATCCTTTTGCACCGACGGTATCTTTCGTCATTGGAAATACTTCCTGCGCAGTTGTTTCATTGTAAGCAAACGGAGAAAGTTCACTTGGGAAAAATTCACCGTAGCCATACGTCAGACCAAGCTTGTCAGTGTATTTGACTTCAACCATTTGCTTGAGGATTTCTGCGCGGAGCTTCTCATATTCTTCTTTGGTGTACTGCTTGTTCAAAATACAGTACTGCTTCTTGCGCATGCCAATACAACCAAACATGTCATGTGACGTCATCACCTGCATGCAGTAATCCATGTCACGGTTTTCACTTGGCACAAACCACGAAAATCGCACGCGGGAGCCGCCACCACCTCCTTGCAAAATCTCGTAATGAAGTTCTGCGCCGTCGCCGTATTGCGTGAAGTCATAACTATCTTTCGTACTTGCGGTAACCAAGTACTGGCTGTATTTTACATTCCATCCTTCATGAACAATCCATGAGTCATGCACATTTTTGGAATTGTAAATATAGTCACCAGAAACATTGTCAGTCTGCTTCTCGTGCATGAACTTGGTAATCCCCTGATTCCAAAAATCTCTTACTTGCTTTCGGATTTCATCAAGATTGGCCCGTGAATTCAAACCGAGTTCTGCAAGTTTTGCTTCATATGCTTCTTTGCTTCCATATGGCTGATTGAAGATGCAGTAACTTTGCTTTCGGAGATTCACGCAGCCGAAACAGTCTGTACATCCATTACAGTCACGGCAAAACCAAATGTCTGAAGAACTTTCACAGTCCATTGAGTAAAAAGCGCGGTAGCAGTTCTGAGTGTTTACGCATTCGTAACACATTTCAGATTGGTGTACGAGATTTGTATCGACGCAGTTTTTTGATCCTTCAATTTCACAACCGTAGCTGCAGTCTTCATTGAAATCTGCATTTGAAAGCAAGTAGCAGTTGCGGAGATCGAGCACCATGTTGTTGTATGGCGAATTGATCATGCGGGATTCATCTACCACAAAGTTCGCCACAAATGGCACATCGTTCATGAGCTCGCGGTATTGCTGGAAAAATGGCTTGGAAAAATCATAGTCTCTTCCCCACTTAGTCGCGTCAAAATCATCGCTCCACCAGCATTTCTGGCAGACGATTTTCTGAGGACCGTTCGGTCGGTAAATCGAAATTACCTCTTTCTGGCAGAGTTCACATGTGCGCTTATACAATGTTCGATCATTACGGAACGTCAAGCGGCGCTGCAAGCGACACTCCGGACAGAACGTCGGTTCCGGCACCTGCACCATTTGATAGAAATTCTGATCGTTCTCATCGATCTGGAAATCCTTCTGGCATTTCTGACATGATTTAGTTTTCATATGCTTTTTGTATTATCTCACACTACAAGTTAATAATCGAACTAGTGCAAATCGCCCGGATTGTGGTGACTTGCTCCTAAAAGCAGCGGTGGCAACACGAGGGCGAGAATGATGGCAAAAATAACAATCATAAAGTTTATATTTTATTTCTCATAATCAGCCCGCGAATTTCGTGAACTGAAGAATGAGGACGAATTGCATTACGCAATTCGTCCAGTAAACAATTAAACGATTCTTAATAAACGATGGGTTCAAGTATTGGATCCCCTGTGGCAAATCTATTAATATTTAAGTGTCTTTGAAGATGACTAACAAGTTCTTCAGTAGTTACCTTATCAGCATGTGGTTTATTGAATTCACCGTTAAAAGAAATTTCAATTCCACCATAAATTCCACTAAGAGTATCACCAGTCAAATGACTAACAGGAGTACCGTTATGAAAATAGTTAGCAACTTCCAACAACTTTATTATTTGTGGTCCGGAAATTTTCTTGTCTAAATCTTCCTTTGAAATCAACTCTATGGCAACCCAATATGCGATTTTTGCTTTCCAAGCTGTACCACTTGGCTTATAGAAGCCGAAGCAAATCCTTTTATTGTGAAAAAAATCTTCTTTTGCATCGTCTGGATCTTCTTCAGGACTCTTGAGTATAAATTCTTTGAAAATTAGGTCTCGCTTGTTTGAATAGTTATCTGTGGTTGGGTAGTTCGGTCTTAAGTTACCTGTTTCCATGTTTATTGTTTTTAGGTTAAAGAATATATTTACTTTCTTGCTTATATTATCCAACGGTTTTGACAAACTGTCATTTTTGTTAACAAATATCAAAAATTGCTCGTTTTTGCTTATTTGATATAATGTTTTTGTTGTCAAAGCTTTTGACAGAATTCTAAAAAACCATGGAAAAAGACAAAATTATCGCCCTATTCAAGAACATCGGCCTCTCCGAAAACGAAGCTCGAGTGTACTTCGCCATGCTCTCTGTAGGTCCAAGTCCGATAATGAAGATCGCCCGAGCCGCTGGTGTGAAGCGAACGACCGTCTACCCTGTAATAGAAACACTAAAAAACCGCGGGTTGGCGCGGGTTGAACAGCCTGGGTTGAAGCAAAAATTTGCAGCGGAGGATCCGAGCAAGCTTGAAGCTGTGATTGATGCTCAGCAGCGAGAATTTAAAAATGCCATTCCTTCCTTGCGATCACTCTATTTTTCTGATGAATCAGCAACGACGGTTAAATATTACCAAGGGCTGAAAGCAATCAAAGGAATTTATGACGATCTGCTTGCAGGCTTGAAGCCAGGAGATTTTTATCTGGCAATTTCAAATATTCAAAATTGGCAAGGACTTGATGAAACATTTTTTATGAAACACGTGGAGGACCGCGCGCATCTACGAGTAAAAACACGATTGCTCTTTCAGGATTCTGAAACGGCGCGCAATCGAAAGAAAACTGAACGGAATTTTAATGAAGAAATACGAATTCTTCCGGACAGCACACATCTTGAAACTGACTTGGCTATCACCCCACGGAAAATGGTTATCTTTCAACTGCGCGAACCATTAGTGGCAATTGTGATCGAAAACAAGACGGCAATTGAAATGCAAAAGGAACTGTTTGAAATTATTTGGAAATCTTCTGGTGCAACAGTATAAAAAAACGGCACGGTTCTGTTAGAAACCGCGCCTATATATAGAGAATAAAAGACTCTATACATTAAAAAAATGTGTAGTACGGCTAGCAGCGCAGGTTGAAGCCCGTTGTGCAGGTTGCAACCATAGCTGTAGTACCGCCCGAATCGTTGTGTGTGCCGCTTTTGTTCATTACTGTAGCTGCGTTTGTTTCATTTTTTTGTTGCACGCTATTAGTGTTGTTTGTGTTTGCTGCAGGCCAGTCATCGTTCACCACTGTAGAACAACCGATGTCGTTATTTCCGCTTATCATACTCCAACCGGTAGCTTGCTTTATTGTTGCATTTGCTGCCAGGGGTATCGGAACATCCGTACATACTTTTGCCGTAATTTTTGCACCGCTGATATCATTTTTAAAGCACCCAACCTGTATATTTACTTCACCAGGGTCAAGGGCCGCCAATGGTACAGGCACATCGTTCGTACTGGTCATACCGGGTACTTTAGCTGCATGCATCGAAATATCGCGCTTCATATCGGTAGTGGTTAAACTTGCCGTTGGTGGTGCGGTACAGTCGTGGCATGGTGTGCACGTGTTTACTGCGGTTAGCAAATGTGTGTTGCTTGTTTTTACTTCGGCCGTTTTCATTTCTTTGGCTGAAGTTTTCATAGTGTTGCCGGCACAGATAAGCAAAACTGCTGCCGTCATCAGGATTAAAACCTTTTTCATGACTTAAATCATTTTAAAGTGAATGATCCTTCTTACACAGAAAAATACCTTCGGAAAACTAGGTGGCTAAGCATGCTCTATAGCAAGATCTTTTTGTGGCTCACTCTTCGATTCGTACTACTATTCAACTATTTCAAAGAATCACGTGAATAAGAAAACTCTATAAAAATAAGGGTGTATTGTCAATGGAAGCTGTGCAAAAAAAATAACGGCATCCAACTTTTGATCGGACGCCGTTTTAGTGTTTTCAATTGGTTTGGTTCAAAAATTAATCTTCCGTTACTTCTTCGGCCTTAGCAACCGGTGCAGCGCTGGCGGCAGTTAAAGTAGCAGTAAAAGCTACATCATCGCCATTTGCTGTAAAAGTTAACAGAGCGCCTGTGCCTGTATCAATACCGGTAAAGGTAGTGTCGTTACCGCCTTTGGCAATTTTGGTTATGTTGCCATAGCCATACTCATTACCACGCAGGTCGTACAGGGTAGTTTCAATATTACGCGCGTCTTCATCGGTATTTTCAGCCGCATCGGTTAAATCGGATAAGCTTAGGTCATCCGCGGTGCCGGTTACTGTGCCGTTATTTACCTGAAGCGCAACAGAAAGCGTCTGCTCGTTGTAGGCAGTAGCAGTAAAGGTAGCGTTACCATCGACATCGAAGGTTATAACCACATCAGCATCCAGGCCGTTTTCATCATATACCTGAGCGGTAAATGTGTCATCGTCTTTCTTCTCAATGTAGTTCAACTCCAGGGTGCCATATGAGCCGCCATTACCGTTTTGCAGTTCAACCTCTACGCGGTTTTCGCTGCCTAATGTTTCGCGGGTTACTTCGCCCAGCACTACTTTACCTGCCAGAGGGCCTTCGGCCAGTTCTTCGGCAAAGTTATTTGCATAGGTTTCAGGTGCAATAACAGTGAAGGTTGCGTTTTCATTTTCATCAAACACTACAGTTATAGCTGCGCCAGTTTTTTTATCAATACCGGTAAAGGTTTTTTCATCAGCTCCCTGTTCTACGCCAATAATTGTGCGGTTTTCCCAGGTTATGCCATTGGCTTTTAAAGCAATATCGCCTACATATTTGTCGGCCGGTACGCTTTGGCCTACTGCATCCTGCCACTCTTCCAGGTTGGTGTTATCTACCTCACCGGTTACCTCGTTCAGCTCTTTCAGTAGCTGGCGCAGCGTTGGCAGCGGGTTCAGTGCTGTAAACTCTTCGGTGGTCTCTGCGGTAAACAGGTACTTGTTGCCTGAATACTTGCAGGTAAACATAACGCCTTTGTAGGTGCCGGTATAACCGCCATCTTCGGCTTTTACGTTGGTAAGGGTAATATCAGTATCATCGAAGCTATCATCAGTACTGCACAGCTTCAGCGGCATTGTTCCACCGTTCTTTGCTGCTGCCTTAAAATCGGCTGCGGTTACATTTGATAATTTTCCTGATAGTTCGCTGTTGTCGCGCAACAACTGGGCAATAGTTAGCCAATTACGTTTCATGGTGCTTTTTTGTTTAAGCGGTTTACAATATGTTCCCACTCTGTCGCTCGTGGTAACGTTCAGCGTTAGTATAGTCTCGTATATTCCCCCGTTCTTGGACGCATGCGCGTAAGGGATTTTATTAGGCCTGTCTTCGGTTTCGCTTGATGATCTCAGTATGTTCTCTGGGACGATCGGAATGCAAAGATAGCCATCTATACATGGGCTTTCGGTCACTTAGATTGACGTTGTTAAGGAACGATTCAGTGCCGCTAATATTAACCCAAATCCATATTTTGTCAAGGTTTTACACGAAATCCACAGATATTCTATTTACCCCTTGTAAATGTTGCCTATTTCAAAGAGCAGTATATAATGAGCTTAGCTTACAGGTGACTCCCAGCAATGGGGGCGGCAAGCTGTAAGGTCGAACTTTAGCAACCAAATACAACTTTCGACTATGAACAAAGCAGCACTCGTTGATTGGGTTCATGGACAGCTCGGTGGCACGAAAGTGCAGGCTGAGCAGATCGTCGATGGCTTGTTTGATCAAATCATCGCTACCATGAAAAAAGGTGGCGAAGTTTCGGTCTCAGGCTTCGGAATCTTCTCCGTGAAGTCCCGCGCAGCGCGAATGGCTCGAAACCCAAAGACCGGTGAGCAGGTAAAAGTTGCCGCTACAAAGGCCCCTAAGTTCCGTGCAGCCAAGGGGTTGAAGGACGCTGTCAAATAATTAGTACATTTGTCTGCAAGCAAATGCGCTATAGCTAAAGAGAGAAAACAAAAAACACCTTTCGGGGTGTTTTTTGTTTTCTCTAGGACCACTTGCGAAATTTTCCGTGAAGCATAGAATGGGGAAAAGAGCCAACTATTGCCTATGGGTGATCTGATTGTTAAGGATACTGCGGTTACTGAAGAGAATCGCATTATCAAAGCTTTACATATCTCGCCAATTGGTACAGTGAGTGGTGACAAATTCTTACATGAGGTAAAACAGGCGTCCCCTACCCTCAAAGAAGAAATTGTATGCTTGGGCTGTGACCAATCTGACGATTATATTTCGAAAAATGTTGAGAAGGTTCTTGAACTTCGTCCATATTACATTATCCTCTCGATGCCATCATCTACAATGGCAAAATACAGCAAAAAGCTTTTTGCTAACTCCATTTTCCATGATGACACATACAGAAGAGAAAATGGACTTTGGGTTGTCACTCTTAGTTGCGGTGAATTCCAACATCCCGCAAACGCATTGAGCGATATTATTGATGGATACTATTCCCATCATTCCTACCTGATTAGAGACCTAAAGAGAGCTCCATACACATGGATGGACCTGGTTGATGAACCAAGTTACTACAAACAATTTAATCCGTACAAAAAAGATAAGGATTAATCCCTTCTGAGCTATGCTCAAAGCAACTACAACGCTTGATAGCCTGCACACTTCGCTGCAGGCTATTTTTTTATTTCTTAAGTTTCTTATCAGCGATATTTCGAGCTACGCGACGGAGATCTGGATGCTTATCATCTTCGCCAACAATTTCCGTGCCGATGATTTCTTCGAGCACATCTTCGAGAGTAATTACACCAACAAAAGTTCCGAACTCGTCTCGAACTGCAAAGAGGTGCATGCGTTTCTGAATAAACTGATTGAGCACTGCATCGAGTTTGTCTTCCGGATCTACAAAATGTACGAATGGATCAAATACATTTTTTACTGAAACATCATATTTCAATCCAACAAGGTCTCGCCAATAGAGAATACCGACGATATTATTTTTATCGCCTTCATACACAGGAAAACGAGAGAAGCCTGTGTTTTTCAATGTTTCAATCTGAACTTCATCAAGCATCTGGTTTGGTTCAACAGAAATGACCACAGTGCTTGGTGTCATAACATCTGCTACTGTCTTGTGTGAGTACATGAGCGATCCACGCGCAATGCGCTGTTCATCAGTATCAATAGCGCTATCAGGCAAGTGCGCCTCATATTCATCGATCATGCTGATCAACTCTTTTTTACTCAAATCAGTCTTGAGTTCATGTCCGAGGAATTTATTCAGTGCCCACGCAATCGGTCCACAGATTGGATAGAGAATCCAAATGATTACTTTTACCAAGCCGGAAAACTGGGCGCCGACGCGAAGCGCATTTCGGCTCATAGCGGCTTGAGGAATCACTTCACAAGTAATGAAGATGACAGCCGTTGCAATAAAGCCGGCCAAAACCCCGCCGAGTAATTCGCCGAGGATAATAGAAACAACCGCATTGATAGCCACATTCCCTAACAAAAGCGTTGTAAGGAGCAAGGTGCCGTCTTTACGGACCTCATAGACTTTGAGTGCGTCCTTATTCCCTGCTTTCACCTTGCGGCGCAAAGAATGAGTATCGAGACTCATAAGGCCAAGCGTCAGTCCTGAAAAGAGGGCTGAGAACGCAAGCAGGATAATTAAAATGATGAGTGTCATAAATTTCTGTGCGGGATAGCGGAGTCGAACCGCTCACCACAGTTTGGAAAACTGTTGTTATACCGATTAACTAATCCCGCATCGGATATCCAGTATACTAGCAAAAATTAGCCAAAACACAAATAAAAACGCTCCCCTTCGATTCCTTCGTCGGGGAGCTCAAACACACTATCCAACACACTAGTTATTTTTAGCTTTCTCCAAAGCAAGCTTGTCCATCATTGTTCTAAATGTTGGCAAGTCGCCCAAAGTAAACTTGTCGTGGTAGTCACCAAACAATCTTTTGTAACGAGAGTCAGAATACTTTCCTCTCAACTTATTCTTGCCACCCCCGCCAACGGTTCTGGTCAGGAACGTCCCAAATGGAACGGCACGATGCGTGGCTCCAGGATGCCGTTTGTCTTCGTTTGGAATGGAATAAAACTTTTCCAGTACGTCATGCTTCTCGACAAACACACCGTCACGTCTTCGTACACGTAAATAGCTAATTTCATACGTAGAAATCGTATTCTGGTACGTTAATGCAATTCCTTGGCCATCAAACAAATCGAAGAGCAGATTTTTGGCGGTAAATTCTTCACGCGGACGATTAGGAAACATAAACTTGAGCTTCTTGTGTTTTTCCGGAAACGCAAGTTCCTTTTTCCTTGAACGAGATAAGTTGCCTAGCGCCTTCATCAGCGGAACGTTGTCAGTAAAGGACTCTATGTATAAATCATAGTTTCTAAGCGAAAGACTGTGAGTCGTTATGAGGCAGCGTACAAAATATGTACTAAGCGCTGAACTTGCGCTATCCTCCGGTGCGTTGAGTAAGCCAACTTTGTATGTAGTCCCTTGCCCCGTCTCATTATCTAGGACTGAAACATAATAAGCGTTCTCCGAACCATTTCCTGGTGTTGATGGACGAAGTGTGAGTAGGATTCTTCCTGTCTTTCCACCTGCGTCTCGCTGAAATACTCCTTCATCAGGTAAATCACGTTGTTCAGGAACACACGGATACACCAAACATTCTTCGCTTGTTTTAAGCTTGATAGCAAGAGTTACTTTGCATTTTTGGTATTCGGGTAAAAAATCTATTTTCTGTTTGTAAACATTGAATTCACAATGGGCGGACGGTAGTTCTTCAATTTTTCTCGTAGACATAGGTAGCGGTTTTTTCTTAACTATATTCTTCTTGCAGGCAGTGTCAAATAACGCAAAAGCGGCGCCCACATGTGGGCGCCGCTTTTTGAAGATTTACTCCTTTTTCTTATCAAGCTTGTTGAGTCCAAGCCATTTGACTCCAAAGTAGACAACGGCAGCAATAATGACAAAATCTATGACTGTTGAGATAAAAGCTCCGTATTTCAGCGTAGCTGAGCCGATAACCAATACCCTATCAGCAAGATTTACTTTACCAAGCAAAATACCGATAAGTGGATTGACTACATTGTCCACAAGTGAGGTTACGATCTTTGAGACCGCTCCTCCGAGGATAAAGCCAACAGCCAGGCCGACAACTCCCTGTTCCCGGATAAAGTCCAAGAAACCTGTCATTTCGCCTCGAATAGCGCTTTTCTGCGCAATGCTTTTGATTTGATTGATGTCCATAATGTCGGGGTGCCGAGAATCGAACTCGGCCCTCTTGTTCCCAAAACAAGTATACTACCAATATACTACACCCCGTTTTCTGTTTACCGTACTAAATAACTCGCCTATAGTAGCATATTTTTTAGTTTTAACAATATTTTATCGTCATTCCGAACTAGATCTAGAATTTAAGCTCTCGGATTAGCTAGTTTAATATCCTCGGCGAATTGCCGGTAGGGTAATTCGAACCGAGCAGCGTGATACATTAAATGGACTCAACCAGGCGAGGAAGAGCGCTGAAGGTGTACTTTTCTGGTTCCGTAACCACGTAGGTGATTGAGAACAATCAACTCCACCAGAAAGAGCACACCTTCGCGCCCTGAGTTGCTTGTGCCCCAGCAGTACAAAGACTTGGCAGCTCTGCTGATAAATAGTTAGGCAAGTAGGTTTAGGCCGAAAAAGCGTGCAGGGGGGGTACGAGATCTACCCTATTATATTTTCTATTCTTTTTACCTTCGCTTGTCTCTTTGCCGGATCCAGATACACACAAATTAGATCTAGCTGCCAATCCATAATTTCAGGGACATTTCTGTCCGATAGGTATATTTCAATTGTCCTATAAATCTTACGGACTTTGTAGGGGTTCATATTTTCCTCAGGTCTATAGTTTTTGTACTCATAACTTGCATTTCTTTCACGTGAAACGGTTTTTACTTCAATAAAATATAGTGTTTCATCCATTATTGCCACTATATCTATTTCACCCCAAGGCTTTGTGTAGTTACGTTCTATCACGTTATAACCATGGCTTATTAGATACTTTGCCGCAATAGTTTCCCCTATCTCCCCTGTCTTTTGTCTTCTAGAAGTAAAAACCCTCGGCATATTTTATTAGATAGTAACTTATGTGTTTCATATGAAACAATATAGACTAGCCATATGAAATTTGCATGAATTAAAGATAAGTTTCATATGAAACAAGTTTCATGTGTAACACTATTGGAACATCGGTAATAAAAATGTCTGTTTCATATGAAACATATCGTAATATGTTTCACGTGAAACATATATTTATTGTTTGTTCACAATTTTCAGCTAAAATGGCATAAACCTATATAAAATAAGGCTAGAATCATAAAAGACGC
>CAZHUT010000003.1:0-28989 GCA_964535545.1 uncultured Candidatus Saccharibacteria bacterium
CCTTACCGCGCACAAAAAATACTTGCAAACCTCTCTTCCAATGCTAGTATCCAAACTGAATCTTTCTTTCCCAGTTGCCGCACTTAGAACGGTAAATCAAACATACCTCCGTGGCTACGGAAATGCCATTCGCTTATAAGCATCAGGAGGCCCAAGGGTTACTTGGGATAATTCAGGCTCGCGTCTGATAAGAGTTGATTTAAGAACGAAAGCTTCCGCTACCCAGTGTGCAGGGTAGCGTTTTTTATTCTTCAAGAGCTAATCCAAACGCCGCCGCGTAGCCTAACGCGTCTTCCGCATGGAGCGGCGGCGTGTAGCCATTCAGCGAATTGATATTCTGCCATGGATTACCGAGCCGAACATTGGTGCGAAGTGCAGCCGAAAGATACTCGGGCAAACCTTCGATATGCGCATTACTGCCAACCAAAATAATTTCCTGAATACGTGGACGCTTTTCTGTCGGATGCGTATGCCATTCAATAAAAGCAGCATCGAGTTCCTGAGCAAGTGAAGAAATATGGGAAAGCAGTGCAGCAAAAATATGCTCATGCTCCGGCCGACGTGAAAGACCGATTGAGCGCTTAATATTTTTTGCTTCAGGCAATGAGATTGAGAAAGTTTCCATTAGATCCTTGGTAAGCTCATTTGGCAATGCAAAAGATTTTGCCGCATACACTTTCCCTTTATGAACAACGGCTAAGTCCGACTGCGTTTCGCCAAAATTCACAAGCATCGAAGTCATCGCGTGATTTTTGGGTAGAAGTGATCGGACCAACGCTTCTCCTCGTAAATGGTGAGAGACGGGATTGAGTCCAGCATTTTCAACTATGAATGAATGACTCGTTGGCAGCGAAACGCGAACGTGATGTAGATCGCCTTTCTCGCGAATATCAGACAAAATTGTTGAAAGCCTGCGCGGATCTGTAATGTTGCCGTCCACAATTATTCCTTCCGGAAGCTGAACGTTGCCGTAATTTGAAATTTCGTAACCATTTTCTGACGGCACAAGCGTAACGTATTTCACCGACTGATCAGCGATATCGAGACCAGAAATTGGTGAAGAAAAAAGTTTAGAAAAAAATGACTGCTGCGCCATGGTGCGTACAGTATACGACGTTTTCTTCGCTTCTGGAAGAGTTACTTTTTCTTGATGCGCTCTTTCACGACGTGATATACACCCGGAACCAAAGAAACCAAAATAATACCGAACGTAATATAGGTGAGCATTTTTTCACTCTCAGGAAAGATCTTACTGAGGAACAATCCTGCAGATGTAAAAATCCCCACCCAGGCAATGCTGCCGATCACATTCCATTTTGCAAAAACAGAATAATCCATGTTGCCGATACCAGCCATAACAGGCGCAAATGTTCTCACGATTGGAACAAAACGGGCTACGGCAATGGTCTTCTTGCCGTGATGCTCATAAAATTCCTTTGTTTTAGTAACATAACTTTTCTTGAAGAAAAAAGATTCCTCTTTGGAAAAAATTTTTGGTCCGAATTTTTTGCCGAACCAGTAGCCAGTATTGTCTCCCAATATTGCCGAAATAATGCCGAGAATGAGCAGCAACCAAAATGGAAAATATCCTTGCCCTGCAAACACACCCGCCGCAAAGAGCAATGAGTCACCAGGAAGAAACAAGCCAAGCAAAATGCCTGACTCGGCAAACAAAACAGCACAGATGCCGGCCAAGCCAAGCGTACTGATGAGAAAATCTGGGCTGAGAAAATCCATGCTATCTCACTTTTGCTCCCGGAGCGACTGGAACTTCCGGGGTTAAGAATACGGGCTTACCATCCATACCGTCGACAGCCATGAGCATACCATTGCTCTGCAGTCCGCGAATGATTCGGGGTTCGAGGTTAATGATATAGAGCACCTGTTTGCCAACAAGCTTTTCAAATTCGGGAAAAAACTCACGGATACCGGAAAGAATCTGGCGTGGTTCCCCTTCACCGAAATCAATCAAACATTTCAGAAGTTTGTCTGCCCCTTCGATCGGATGTATCTCACGGATAGTGCCGACACGAATATCCATCTTTTTAAATTCGTCATATGAAACATATACCGGTTTCTCCTGCTTTCCATGCTTGAAATCATAGTGAGCGCCATCTGTACAATCACATTCAATGAGCGCGTGATTATGCTTTGAACAATCGGCTGCCTGGCATACGCCAGAATTTTTTGAGACCCCCTGACAGCCTCCCAAACAAATGTAGTGCTTTTCTTCCATAGTAGAAAACTTATTTAGTAGTAAATGCTGCGCGAACTGAGAGCGAAATCACTTTATCGATCGTTGATGTGTCATACGTACCATAGTCAGAAACGTCAGTTGAATTCGGAGGAAGAACCTGAATCACGCCGCCAGAAACTGATTGGAGCTTGCCTGCATGACTGCCGCTTGCTGCCGCGATTGATTCTGCACGATTCTTAGCATCTTTGATCGCTTCGCCTGAGAGTTTGACGCGAGCGTCAGGAAGTCCTGAGTAAAAGTATTCAACTGAAGTGTTTGAAATGTATACACCTTCTGAAACGAGCTCAGGAACGCGATCAGTGACCGCTGAAAGCAAAGCCACGTCTTTTGAGTTCACAGTAATTCGTGTACGCAATTGATAGTCCGGCTCTACTCCCTGTATCTGCTGCTTATCATAGTCAACCGAAAACTGCGCTGGTGTAACGGTAATATCTTCGGCTTTGAGTCCTGACTTGATCAAAAAATCTTTTGACGTCTTGATATCACTGGCAATTTCAGCATAGCCGAGCTTCTGATCGGTGAATTTTATTTTACGGACGAGATCGAATGACCACTTACCCGTGTCGGCTTTGACTTCCATTTTTGCTGAACCGGTCACGGAAAGCGTGTTTTCATATGCCCGACCGCGAAGATAAAACGATCCCCCGATAAGCGCTGCAAGCAGTATTCCGATAGCCAGAACAACTAAGCCTGAAGCGGTAGTTTTAAAATATTCTGTATTCATATGTAGAGTATAGCACAGCTATAAAACGGCCTTTTGGTAGCAGGATTCACAATAGACTTTTTCGGGCCGGTCCGGAGCATAGGATGTTTCGAAAGTGTTTGGACAGTTCCCTTCGTGTCCATGACCAGCTTGATTGCATGTGCATGAACGAGAATACAGCTTAAACGGATTTCGGTATGAGAGCAGCCGCTGGTAGTGACGGCAGTTCGGACAGAAATGTGGCAACGGCAGTTTCTTGCTTCGGTAGAAACGAAGTTCATCTGGTGTGATGCGGTAGGCAGTTGTGCAGAGAAAATCAGGGTTACCATTATTCGGGCAGGCAATTACTTCCTGGAGAATGGTGTCGTCGACATCATTAATACTATCTCGCAATTCTTGCGCCTGTTTTGTCGCCGCGTAATCGCGCTTCACTCGATCGCGCCACGGGTAACCCTTTGCCAATGCTTGCTCTTTGGAAAGATTAAAATAATCTTGAGCATTCGTTTCGTTATATCCAAACGGCGACATGTCATATGGGAAAAATTCACCGTACTTGAAGACTCTTCCCTGCGCATCAACATATGGCATCTCATCCATATGCTGCTTGATCTTCTTCACCATCTCGAAATATTCCGTTTCAGTGTACTGCTTATTGAAGATACAATACTTCGCATTGATCATGCCAATACAGCCAAAGCAGTTAACGCAGTTGCGGCAGTTCCGAGTTTCCATACGCTTGATACTATACTACTTCCTGCTGATAGCAAGTTTCGCAATAGACAATTTCCGGCCGTTCCGGTGCATAGTTGGTGATGATGTCTTTGCCGCACTTGGCGCATAAACGGTTCCAAAATACGCAGGGACCGCGGCGAGCGATGCGGTCTTTGTGGCGGCAATAAAAGCAGCGGGTTGGAATTGGCAATGTATGGGTTTTGTAGAACTGCAGTTCTGCAGGCAAGATTTTGTAGTTTCGATTACAAGACTGACATTCAAGAATTTCTGCGGTGAGAGACTCGGAAACATCTTGGATTGCATCCGGGACAGAATCCTGAGAAACAGTCTGCTTCCCTTTTGTCGTCTGAATCTCGTCTTCCCATCGATAGCCGCTTTTCAAAACTTCTTCTTTCGTCATCGGGAAATTATCCTGCGCCGCAGTTTCATTATAAGCAAACGGAGAGAGCCAGGCCGGCATCATGCTGCCATATATTCCCTGCGCCGTAAGTTCCTGAACAATATGATCTTTAATTTTCTCATATTCATCCTTTGAATACTGCTTGTTCAAAACACAGTACTGCGCATTGCGAAGACCATCGCAACCGATACAGTCCGAACAGTTTTCTAGCCCGAACGAGTAGAGGACATTTTTTGAATTTGCACACAAAACAGAACCGATAATCCGGTTCGACGTATTAATACTGACGCAATCGACACATTCCGTTGCACCAATGCCGGCAATGATGTCATATGAATCTTTTTCCTTTCGGGCTGCAGAGATATAGGCACAATCTTCGAGATCTCCGGATTCAAAACAAGCTTTGGAATTTTTGGCGTCAAACAGATAATCCCCTGTTGAGTTTACCGTATTGATATTCTGGGTTGCCCGTTTTGGAAATTTCTTGGTGTGTTCTTTGAACCGGGCAATCATTTCCTGCATCTTCGTTCTGCTGCCGCGGATTTCTTTCAATTTCTCCTCATACTCTTCTTTTGAAAGTTTTTCGTTGAAGAAACAATATGACTGATTGCGCAAATTTACACAACCGAAACAATTACTGCAGTTATGACAATTCTCGATCAAGATTGAATCAAGGCAGGAAGTTGAATTCTTTGCCCAAGCTACATTGTGCGAATGATAGACATTCACACATTCGTAACTGTGTTCGAGATGGTCATTGTAGTAGAGATCAATTGAATTGCGGGTATTTAAAACACCTTTGGCGTACATGGTGTCTTCCAGAAAAGCTGAATTGAAGCAGAAGTATGAATCCTTGCAGCCGCCGGCAAAGTTCACATAATCGCTGTTGATATTTGGCCCAATAGTAAGCGTTGGAAACAGTGCCTTCTTATATGTTGTCTTCATTAAGGCATCGAACTGTTCGAAAAATGGTTTTGAGAAATCATACTCTCTTCCGAATGAGTACGGGTCCCATTCTTCGGATTTATAAAAATCGAGGCTGACGACTTGATATGGACTTTTTGGATTGTAGACAGAAATAATATTCTTGCCGGTTGCCACACAAGTTCGGTTATACAGCGTCATTTCATTGCGCCAGACAGCACGGTTCTTGAATCTGCAGGTCGGACAAAATGGCGGCGCCTGCACTTTTATCTTTTCGTAAAACAAAAAATCCTCCGGTTCACTCCGGAAATCTTGTTTGCAATTCTGGCAATTCTTGGTTTCTGCGTGCATTTTTATTTATAGAAATCCCGAAAGCGTGACGAGACGCCCATCGATCGTTATTCCAGTTCCTTATTCCACCTGTTCGGTCATCCACTCTTTGTATGGACGATTGACGCGTCGGACATCGACGCCGGCAATTAGTGGCACTGAATAACTATGGTTCTGGGAAAGCAGGTCTTCAACGTCGGCAAGATGTTTTTCGAGTGTTGTGATCATGAGCATCATGTGCGACATCTTCACCACTTGTCCTTCCCATCGATAAATCGATGATACCGGCCAGTAGTCGATGCATGCCGCAAATTTACTCTCGATCAAGATCTTGCAGAGCGACTTTGCCTCTTCCTCGGAACCGCAGGTTGTATAGATGAATACCATATACGTTCCTGGGTTACGCTTTCGACCTCTAACTTCAGTATATACCTCACCTATTCATTTGTCACCCGATTCAGTAATTAAAAAACCCTTATTTTAAAGGGTTTTTTAAAGGACTTCACGCTGGAAACAATCGGTGCAGTAGAGCTTCCAACCGTCGCTTTCTGGGTAGATAGTTTCGAGGTCGGTGCCACACGAAGCACAGATATCCCGGCGCATAATGTGATTGCCCATAAAGGCAAACTTCTGCTTTGAACGTTCATATGGATGAACAGTTGGCAACGGGATTTTGTTTTTTCGATAGTACTCCAATTCCGTTTTGATCACGCGGAATGGTTTGCCCGTCACCTCACAGATGATTGCCAGCGAGAGAATATCGTCAGTGACATCATCGATTGAATCAGGCAGTTTAGAAACTGAAATTGTTTTTAATCCTGTTGTATCTATTTCAATATATTCCTGCCAAAGCGCATCGAGCTTCTCAACTTCTTCTTTGGGAACTGAGTATGCGATATCTACATCTGAACCATTGTATGCAAATGCGGAAAAACGGTATGGAATAAATTCACCATATTCCCCATTTTTAAGCATCTGAGATTTGATACGATCCAATTCTTTGTAGTATTCTTCCGGCTCATACTGTTTGTTAAAGATGCAATACTTTTTATTTTCAAGAGCGATGCAGCCGAAGCAATTCTGGCAGTTGTTGCAGTTGATGACGTATTCACAATCAACGCAGCTTTTCGAGATGACGGCGAACTTCACATTGGCACACTGGCCACCTGATCCGGCTGATTCATACATGAGCTGCGACGCACCGGAAGCATAGAGGTCCATGGAGTCTTTGTGACTAATGGTTGAATCGCAGTAGCGTTCATGCTCGCTTTTTTCGATTGAGACACAGTGGGTGCAGTCCTTACAATTAACAATAAGCACGCCGTCACAATCAACGGCCTGGGTCGAACGAGAAGCAAGCACCGGATGTTGGTGGACGAATTCCCAGAATTTCTTTTTCATTTCTTTCTGGCCGCTGATGGTATCGAGCCTAAGCGCGGCGAGACGTTGCTTGTATTCTTCCTTGGTCAGCTGTTCGTTAAACCAACAATAACTCTTGTTGCGCAAATTCACGCAACCGAAACAGTTTTGGCAATTGCGGCAGTCATACAGAAACTGCGAGTCAATGCAGTCGTTTGAGTAGTAGATGAATTTGCAGTTGTTGTCGTGTCCGGCAAAAATGCCTTCGTAAATGTTTTCCGAACGGTAAATCTTCTGGCTGTCCATCACCTGTCGGACATATGTGGCGAATGTTGTATACCAGACATTCTCCGAATCAAAAATTCCGCTTGAACAATATACGTCTTTGGAATTCTTGCCGTTCAGCGAATATTCATAATTGATGTTTGTTGGATGACGAAGAATGCCCGGCTGCGGAACTTTCAGGCGTAAATCCATAAATTGTTTGAAAAATGGAAGTGAATCGTCGAAAGTAGTACCAAATGTAGTCGGATCCCATTTCGGTGACCGGTAGTATTCCAGATCGACCACCGTGAGCGGTGAATTTGGCGGCACGTTTGAGATCATTAGAGCGCCATTCGCTTCAGGGCTGTGATTCGGTCGCTTGTAGAAATAACAACGATTCACAAAGGAAAAACGCTTCTGTCGACGGCAGGTTGGACACAGGGTTGGTGGCGGGACGCGGAGCAGTCTCAAAAATTCAATATCCTTATCAACAATCTGAAACTCCCCTTCACAGAACTGCGAGAGGCCTTTCTGGCGACAGGTACGGACATGCGGAACAAGCGAGTCGAGGATCGGCTGAAGGAGGGCGTCGAAGTTCGGGGTTTTGGAATGTTCCATACTTTTCATAGACTAGAACGAATTGCATATAAATGCAAAGAGCGGCGCCTACGGCGCCGCTCTTGCTTCTCTCTAACTATTTAACCTACTGCGCAACACAAGCCTTGCATGCTTCTTTGCACTTGTCGCACTTGCATCCGATCAAAATTCCAATCGTTGCAATACCGACTAAGAGGTAAATGATTGCTTCAACCACTGGCAAGCTCTTGAAAATGAGATTAACCACGTTGAGATTGCTGTGAATCAGCATTCCCAAACCTGTAAGACCCCAGTTCAAGCCGCCGATAACAACGAGCACGTATGCGATAGTACTCGACACACATCCTCCGCTACATCGATGCATCATCATATGATTTAAAGTTCTGGTTAGTAATGGACCTTTACCATATTCATTATACCACTATCTATTTCTAGAAAATATGGTAAAACTAGGGAAAACTATACCAACATGCTTGTACAACTTTTTATCTTTGGATGGCGTATTGCTGAATTCATTGAAAACCTGCCCGAAACGTTTACCTACAAACTGATTATGAGCCTACGGCCGTTCGCCACTATCCCAATCGCTCTTTTGACCATCTTTGGTTACAAAATTGCCGGGATACCAGTTAACTGGCCTGTTGTCGCAGAAGTTTTTGCCATAGGCTGCCTCACCATGCTCACGAATGATTATATAGATCGAGATAACGACACAAAGAAAGGTAAGACTTTTGTGAAGGAGCATGAAAAATTATTTTTCAAAATAGTTACTATTGGCTGGATAGCTGTAACAACAATCAGTTACCTCCTCTATTATCCCCTTGCTTCGCAAAATCTCTTACTTCTGTCTTTGATTGTGATTGGCATCGGTTATTCCTTTGCTCGACACATTACGTTTCTACCCACACTCCTGGTTGCTGGTGCCGGTGCGTCGCCGATCCTTTTCGGCTTTATTGAAAATCATACAGATGCAGCATTTTTTTCCTTTATTATTGTCTTCGTGTTTATGCTGGCAAGCGAAATACTAAAGGATTGTGCCGATGCGGAAAGTGATGAAGGATACAAGACGACTCTTATCACTGGCGGAATATGCAGCAAAAAAGAAGCATACTATGGCTCAGCAGTTTTATACTTAGCATCAATAACGTTTATGGATTTCCTTACTGGAATGCTCGACAAGCACACCTCCTTAAACCTAGCTGGCATGATACTGATGGCAATGTCTTTGACATTGATGATCTTGGTACCAAATCGATTCTATAGGCTTATTGAGCGAGGATTTGATATCGGCTCTGCTATCGTTCTGATAAGTTTGTTAGTTTGAATTGTAATTCTACTATTCGCCGCGGAAACCCCGTGGCGATTTTTTTGGCAACGACGGGAATCAAACCCGCATGCTTAGACCACCTCCTGTTGATAACAACTTTCACAGTAGACGATTTCTGGTCGTTCGGGCGCATAGTTAGTTACGATTGCTTTATGGCAGTGCGCGCAAGTCCGATCCCAGAATTTGTATGGACCGCGACGAAGCACGCGAGCGTGGTGACGGCAGTAGAAGCATCTGCGCGGAATCGGCAGATTCATTTTCTTGTAGAACTGCAATTCCTGAGCGGTGATTCGATAGTTTCGTTCGCAGGATGTGCATTTCAAAATTTCGTTTGTGATAGTTTCTGAAACATCCTTGATCTGATCAGGAATGTTTTCCGGCAAGAGCGTCTCCTTCCCTTTTGTCATCTGAATATCATCCTGCCAGCCAAGTCCGAGTTTAGCCGCTTCTTCTTTTGTCATTGGGAAGTTATCCTGCCCTACTGTTTCGTTGTAACCAAACGGTGCAAGCTCGGGCGGCATAATCAAACCGTAAAGATCTTGGGATTCGAGCTCCTTAATGATATGCTCGCGAATTTTTTCGTATTCTTCTTTAGGATATTCGTAGTTAAAGATTGAATATTTTCCGTTTTTAAGGGCATCACAAGCAATACAATCACTGCAATTTGTAATATAAAAGCTATGCAAGATATTCTGCGAATGCTCAACACCATAGGAGCCGATAACATTTGAGGAATAACCTGTGCCGACAACTTCGAGTACCTGTTCGCATTTCGTGCCGTAACCGATCGTACCGATGGAATCTTTGATTTCCTTTGAAGAGAAAACGTATCGGCAATCCTCTCCTTTGGCAATTTCCATCGAGTCATGCACACTCTTGCATTCAAAAAGGTAATCGCCGTTCGAATCAACTGTCTTCAAATTGTTGTTTTCGCGGTGCGGGAATTTGAGTTTGAACGCTTCAAATTTCTGGCGCATTTCTTCCATCTTGGCATAGCTGCCGAGGACTTCTGCAAGTCGCTTTTCATATTCTTCTTTCGTAAGTTGCTCATTGAACCAGTAGTAGCTCTTGTTGCGCATGTTCACACAGCCAAAACAATTAATCAGACCACTGCCGTTGTAAATGAAGTATGAATCGACACACGAAACGACATTCTGTCCCCAAACAACACCATTGCACTGCTGGATGTTTACGGATTCGTATGAACGTTCCATGGTAACGCCGAAATACAAGTCGGATGAATCTTTGCCGTATTTGATACCGCGGGAGTACAGCAATTCTTCCGCAGGTGAGGTGTTGAAAACGAGGTAGCAGTTCTTACAACCCGAAGCCATATTTACATATTCACTGTTGATGTTTTCGCCATCGCCATGAGAAAGATATGTGGCAATCTTTGGAACTTCTTCCAAAAATTCTTTCAGCTGCTCGATGTACGGTCGGTTGAAATCATACGGTTTGCCATAGCTCTTGCGATCCCATTTTTCTGAGTAGTAGCATTCGTAACAGTAAATCTTGTACGGCAATTTTGGGTTATACATTGTCACAATTCCCTTGCTGCACAAGTCGCACTTCCGACCAGAATAGAGTGTAGTTTCATTACGCCACATTGAACGCATCTTGAAACGACATTCTGGACAAACTTTCGGTGCTGGCACTTTCATTTTTTTGTAAAAATTCAAGTCATCCTCATCGAGCGAGAATTCGTGGGCGCAGCGGGTGCATGTACGGGTTTCTTGAGTCATGTTATTTTTTATTTTGCTTATCGAGATAACGCTGGAGGATAAGAGCTGCGGCGCTGGCATCTAGGTTCTCTGGCGCGGCAAACTTCGTTTGCCGCGCATTATTCACCTCCTTCCCCTGTCTCCCATGCGCCTCAAATGACGTCAAAAATTCCTTTTCAAAACGAACCGGCACTTCAAACCGCCGTTCAAGCGCATCCGCAAATCCCTTGATCTGTTTCTGTACAGGATTTTCTTGTCCATCCAACCCAATCGATTCACCCATGACAATCTCGTCAATCTTTTCGCTTCGGACAATATCTTCGATTGCAGCCGTCAGTCCGATCGTATTTTCAAAAACTGCATGAGGAAAAGCCAAAGTACCACTGTCGTCAGACAGAGCCAACCCTACGCGCTTTGTTCCATAATCAATTCCCAAATATTTCATATTATTCTTTGTCGTTATTTATATACGAGTCGAGCGGATTTGTCGGATCATGCGGAGACAGCATCTCAGTAGTAAATGATGTGCCACTATGCGGATCCTTGTACAAATTGTGCTTCAGGTCAGTACCGCTAATTTTGTTCGGTTTTTCGCTATTTTTCTGTTTTGGTCTTTCTTCTCCACCAATAGGACCCTCCTTCTTTTTCTTGAACATGTTAGAAATTTCCTCCATGATTTTCTTGATCTTGTTCTCTTTTACTATCGGGTCTTCTTTATAAACAAGCTGCGGCATGACAGGAATAACCTTTGGCTCTGCAGGAGTCTCAGATTTGGGTAGTTCATCCTCAGTATGAAAGCCTTCATGTGGCGGTAATGGTGGGTCCTTGTGTTCCATATGCCACAGTGTACCAATAAAGCTCGATTTCCGCACGAGGGGCAAGAATGTTGAATTTTTCAGCTTTTCCTGCTAGTATGTCGTAGTTCGCAACCGGTCCCATAGTGCGCATATGGGCAAAGCACCTGGAGGTGTGGCTGAGTGGTTGAAGGCACTTGTCTTGAAAACAAGAGACCATTTACGTGGTCCGTGAGTTCGAATCTCACCGCCTCCGCATCCAACAAAGTAACCGCCAATAAGGCGGTTTTTTGCTACCAATCTTGTTATTACATTGAATGCTATAATCTAAATATGAAAACAACAAACCCATGCACAGCCTGCGAAAGCTGCTTGATGCCTTTTTCCAAGGATCCGGGCGTTCGCGAAAATGAGCGCTACTGCTCATATTGTTATAAAAATGGAAAGCTCTGTTATGAGGGCAACGATCTCAAGGAATTTCAGAAGATATGTTACGAACAGATGCGTAAAGACGGCCTCTCATGGCCGTTGGCGAAATTCTATACATACATGATTCGATTCGCGCCACGCTGGAAACAGTCAAAAAAATAATTTTATGCTAGTATAAATTCGTGGAAAATTGGCCATAAGACTCCCCTTGCAGAACCCACTGAACAACAAGGACTTATGGCTGCCACGCAACTGGGTGAAGGTCGAAAGTATAATTACTTTGTCTTCCACCATGGAAACAGAAGAAAAATACAAGGATCACTATGAAGAATCGATGAAGCACTGGCGTAGCTGGGGCTCATGGTTCTCCTGGGGATCGCCGGTCGGATTGGGACTCTTCCTGATCGCCATCGGAGTGTTCTTGGTGCTTTTGCATCTCGCAAACATCATCCACTAGCATCAGCCCCGCTTCGGCGGGGTTTTGCTTTGGCTATGGTAGGATAGGAGCATGAAAGCACAGAAACAGATTCTCTATATTCATGGGGGCATGACTTTTAAGACCCATAAGGAATATATCCATTATCTCAAGACGCGAAGCATTTCTATCGATAAGCAAAGCTGGTCAGGATCATACCTGGATAAAAAACTCGGCAAGGCGTATCAAATCATTCGTCCTCGCATGCCATGGCCTGAAAACTCAAAATATGAGGAGTGGAAAATTCACTTCGAACTCCATTTCCCCTTTCTAAAAAATGATGTAATCTTGATCGGCAAATCGCTCGGCGGTATCTTCTTAGCCAAATATCTTTCAGAAAATACATTCCCTAAAAAAATTAAAGCTGTATTTCTTGTTGCCCCGCCTTTTGATGATACGGTTTCCGGTGAAGATTTGCGCAAAGATTTTTGGCTGAAAAAAGATTTGGCCTTGCTAGAGAAGCAGACAAAAAACCTCTATCTCATGTTCTCCGAGGACGATCCTTGTGTGCCAATTTCTCATGCAGACAAATATGAAGGAAAACTCGGCAAAGGAATTTTTATCATATTCAAACATAATGGCCATTTTTCTATTCCTGAATTTCCGGAGATAGTGGCGATGATTAAAAAACTTGGAAAGTAAGTCTCGTTGGTCATAGTTCTTTTTTGTGCTACAGTTTTTTAAGCTATGATCGAAATCAAAAATCTCAGGAAGGTCTTCACTTACAACGGCAAAAAGATTCTGGCCGTTGATGATATCAATCTCACCATTCAACAAGGAGAAGCTGTGGCCTTCATCGGTCCGAACGGCGCTGGTAAATCGACAACCATCAAGATGCTGACGGGTATTTTATGGCCGACGAGCGGAGAGGTTCGAGTGTTAGGACTCTCACCTCAGTACTACCGCGAAGCGGTCGTGCAGCAAATCGGCGCGGTCTTCGGTCAGCGTAGCAATCTCCTGCCAAACCTACCTGCTGAAGATTCCCTCCGACTGATGGGTGTCATGTATGGACTTTCAAACAAAGAGATCGAAAAACGCATTCTCGACCTCCGAGACCTGCTCGATCTTACTTCATTCAAAGACCAACCAATTCGCACCCTTTCTCTAGGCCAGCGTATGCGTGTTGAGATTGCTTGCGCTCTTATCCATAATCCAAAAATTCTTTTCCTCGATGAACCAAGCATCGGTCTCGACATCATCGCCAAGCAAAATTTGCGCGAAACACTGCAGTTATTACGAAGCAAGCATAATATGACTATCTTCCTGACATCGCATGATGTCGGAGACATTGAAGCGATCTGCGATCGAACTATCGTTGTAAACCACGGCAAAATCGTCGTGGATGAACCGACCAGCGAGCTCTACAAGCTCGTCGACCAGGAAAAGAAAATGGTTATGATGGGACCGTCACTCGAAGAAGTGCTCGTTAAGCTCTACCGAGAATAATATGCGTGCGGGATTGTACTACATTTATATTGTGGCAAAAAACAGTTTTGAGCAGTGGAAGAAAGTCATCTTCCAGATGTTCAACCATATTGTTTTTCTCCTGTTCAGCCTCTATCTCTACAGCTATGTGTATGAACTGCTACCAAGCCTGCACGACAAACTCCCCTACTCGAATGCAATCTGGAGCATGTCGATATACTTTGTTGTGTTCTGGCTGTCACTCAGAAGTCTGGAAAAAACGTTTCGTGACGATATCAAGTCGGGCAATATTGAAATTTACCTTTTGCGGCCATTGAGCTACACCTGGCAGAAAGTATTGCAACAAATCGGCCAAGGACTAATTCCTTTCCTTTCAGCTCTATTGCTTTCGGTTATCGTCGACTATTTTCTCGTCGGCCTACCCGTCATGCATATGCCGGTATGGACATGGATACTGGCGCTTGTCGCAATCTTTATACTTAGCCAGATTCTCACTGTTTTTATTTACGTCCTCTGCGGACTGACCGGTTTTTGGCTTGATGATAGTGAGCCAATATATTTTGTCGTCAGCAAACTAATCATGATTTTTGGCGGCGCCTGGGTTCCTGTCGCCTTTTTCCCAAAAACCCTACAGCTCATTGCAGAATACTCTCCATTTGGTGCTTCCCTTGGACTTTCATTTGCTATGTATCCGAATTTCGCCGAGCACTTCGGGGTTTTGGTGCTGAATATTTGTTTCTGGATTATAGCTACCGCAGTCCTTGTCTGGATTGTTTCAGAACGAGGTATGCGCAACCTGCGCATCAATGGATAATCATATGAAATCAATTCGCTACTTCATCGCTCAAACAAAATACAACATCAAGAATGCCCATGCGCTTTCCAAATCATTCTGGATCGGTGTCATCAGCATGCTCATCAACAACACGACGTTTTTCGTTATTTGGCTGCTTTTCATGCATGCCACAGGACCGATCAATGGCTGGACCAGTCTCGATGTTTTCGGAATGCTCGGCGTTGCCCTGATCTGTTTCGGCGTCACTCATGCGTTCTTTTACGGTATCACCGAGATACCGCGCTTTGTCACGGCAGGAACATTCGATGGCGTCTTGCTTGCTCCGGTAAATTCATTCATTAAAGTGAGCGGTCTTTCTTTTTCAGTAACGGCGTTTGGTGATTTGATCCAAGGGTTCATTGTTGTCACTATCTATGGGGTGCTTTCGAAATTTACACTTGGCTTGTGGCTGATGTTTATCGCAACAATTATTTTAGGCTGTATCACTTTCCTTTTAATTAGACTCTTAACTTCGCTGGTTGCCTTTTTCATGCATGATAGCAGTGTTGTTTCTAGGCAGCTTTTCGAAATTTTCCTGCGCCCAGGTTTATATCCGGGCTCAATCTTCCCAGGCAAACTGAAATTGTTTTTCATGACGGTGATTCCTACATTGGTCACTAGCGCCCTGCCGATAGATGCAATGAAATCTTCTTCGCTGATCTGGCTTGCATTGAGCTTTGGTATCATGTTCATCTGGCTGGGTATCACTTATGTAGTTTTTAAAGTTTCGGTGCGACGATATGAGAGTGGAAATTTTTTGAGATAGAAAATAACAAAAAACCGCAGGCTACTGCGGTTTTTATATTTAGAATTTTACTGCCCCACACTCAACATATGATTTACAAATGCTCTCGTTGAAGTTCCGAAGTTGCCCGTACCCCGACTCAAACCGTTTGGTGTGAGAATGTCACTTGCATGTGCCTCCTGGAAGCGCTTCACGGCATTTGCCGTCTTTTGGCCGTATGTTGTAGATTCGTTGCCAGTAGCCCCGACACCTGAAGTTGAAACATATACCTTATGAGCATTCAAGAACTGCTGGAGCTTGCGAACATCTTCGCCTTTATCGCCCAGTTTCATATTCCGAGGAAACTGATACGAAGTAGTAACATTTTGGCCTTCCTTGCATGGCTTGCCAGTAATTGCACTGAACATATCACCTGCGCCGCATCCAGCGACTCCGCCCAATGATGGCACGGTCACATTTGATGTGGGTCCAGAACTTGAGCCACTTGAGCTAGGAATAATCGCCACCACACCCCCACCCTGCTGCGTAATTGTAATAGTAAATGATTTGCTATCAGAGTAGGTATTGCCGACATATCCTGAAACTGTATCTGTCGCAGTTATAGTGAAAGTTGCAGTGCCCGCGCTTGTAGGCACGCCAGAGATTGCTCCAGATGCCTGATCCAAATCAAGGCCGGCAGGAAGAGCACCTGATGTGATAGCATACGTTACTGTTCCCTGAGAACCACTTGTGGAGACTGTTTGTGTATATGCTCGTCCAGTGTATCCGTTTTCAAATTCAGAATTCGTAATTTGGACAAAATTGAAGATGAGCACGCGATTGCCACTTGCGTCTACTGCATACAAACGATTGTTTCCTTCGTCATATTCAACACCACCTGGATACACAACAGAACCATTAATTACAACATGTGAATTGGCGAAGTAACGATCTATTACATCACTAGTATAATCATCCTCGCCAAGGAGACTTTCTGCTGCCATTCCATTAGCGATAGCATTTTCAGAAACATTAAATATCAAGATGCGGCCCGGCAACTTGCTACTTACATAGAGACGTTCATGCACGCTATCATACGCAAGTCCCACAGGAGAAACCGTTGTCTCATCAATCTGACCATCAGAACGGAACGCAGTAAAACCTGTCTGCCCAAGGACGTAAGAAGCTGGCTGATTTGTTGTTGCGAGATTTGAAGTGTCAAAAACCATAACGCGGTTTCCTCCGGACGGACGATCAGCAACAAAGAGTCGATCATGCACCTCGTCATAAGCAAGACCGAGCGGACCAGGCACTTGCGTTTGAGTTTGACCAGTATCAGTATTCAGAAAATCTGCCTGGCCGATAACATTTGAGGCACTCATGCCGTTCTGAATATTATCGAGATTGAAGACAAGAACACGATTGCGTGAATGATCCGCAGCAAAGAGTCGATTGCGTACACCATCATACGCCAATCCGGTTGGAATAATGCGCCCCTCTGGATCTAAATCATCACTATCATTATAAGTATGGTCAAAACTTGACTGCCCGAGAATATAACTTGCTGGTTTATTTAGGCCCCCACTCAGATTTGCAGTGTCAAAAACAAGCAATCGTCCAGCACCGCCAGCTACTGAATCAGACACAAACAGTCGATCGTGTACAACATCATAGGCCAGTCCTGTCGGTTTAATAACAGTTGTTGCATCAGGAACTTCCGGCAAGTCGTTTGTAGTAAAACCTGGCTGACCGAAGACATAATCTGCAGTATGGTCAATCAGGTTATTAGAATCATCAAGATTAAACACGAGGACACGGTTATTCCCTGTGTCTGAGACAAACAAGCGATGATGGGTTGCATCTAATGCCACATCACTTTGGAGTGCCAAATTATCTGAGCCCTTGAGCTGGAACGTATGTGCAGTAATCGTGTTTTCGTTATCATCATGTTGAGAGAACGAAATGGCATGATTTTCATCTAATTGGCCGAGTAAGTCACTAGCAGGATAGATGGCAGTACCACATGGACCAGTGGTGAAAGTTTTTGCATCAGTAGCCTCAACACTATCCCCTCCATTAATAATTCCAACATATGCATGATACTCATACTGAGTGTTGCACAATAAACGACTTACTTTGAGCGTATACTGACCATTTGTATAACCATCCTCTGAGCTTTCCGCAAACTGATTGGTAGAACTGCCAACTTTATTGTAGATAAATCCTCGAATGTTAATGAGCGGCATTTCAGCCGTAACTCCAGAAATTGTTCCATGAAATACTGCCGCATGACCTGTAATGGCTGTCGCATCACTTGTGCTAACGGTAGGCTGAATCACAAAGACCGGGTAGGAGTTATTTGTGTACCATATGCTGGTATCCCACTCTGAAATTGGTGAATTGTTTGCGCTCATATAATACGACGAACCTGTAGTGGCGCTGCAGTTACCACTCATATTACCGCGGGAAACCGCACCAGCCCAAGAGCTTGTTACACAATATCCCACACCCAATGTGGCTGGGTTGAAATATGTACTAGTCATGCTAGGTGCTACGTCCTTCGCCAAACCGATAATTCCACCAGCAGACTGAGTTGCGTTTGAAATGCTTGTTTGAGTAAATGCCCATTGATCATTCGTCGTATGTCCAGTTGTTGCAACAAATCCAATATTTGCGCCATTACTCAATGGAATTGGGCTGCCATAGGAACCATATGCAATTGGCACGCCAACTACAGGCTGGCCCACGCCATCGTTCCAGGTAAATGTGTCCGTCGCGGCTGACTGAATAAGAGAGTCTATTGCTCCAGAAGTTCCGCCCGTCAGCGTCTCACCGGACTGAAATGAACCCACAACTGAACCGAGCACCAAATACCATCCATTGTCGTTTATTGAAACAACAGTGCCAGTTGCACCTGATATGCCTCCGGTAACCGTTTCCCCGACTTGGAATGTTCCCGAAACTGGACTTGTTGCCAGATACGTAAGATCAGTATGATCAATAGTAATGACAAACGTTTCCTGTCCCTCATTTGGCACAGTAGTCGTATACATATCATTCAAACCGGTACCGGTAAACATGATTCCTGTACCAGGAGTATGTAGAGTCGCATCAGAGAAGCTTGAAATAACACTTGCTGCAGCCGAACCATTGAAACCAATCAGGCCACCGACATCTTCATTACCGTAGATATTGCCTGCAGCATATGAATGATTGAGAGTTGTATTTTCAGATTCGCCAATCAGACCACCCACTTCCACCGTACCCTGTACGGTACCATTAAAATATGAATCGGTAATATTCACACCACCCAACGCAACCCCAACCAAGCCGCCGACTTTGGTGTCGCCATGCACAGTGGCAGCTGAAGAGACTTTGTATAAAGAACCATTACTTACATGCCCCGCAATCGCACCAACACCGGTCGCTTCAGCAACGATCGTACCAGCCACATTGAGCGTGTATACTGTACCTGAACTGATTGAGCGGAAGAGACCAAAATATTCTCCCCCCGTACTTATGTTCACAGTAATGGTATGTCCATGGCCTCGAAAAAATCCTGTGAACGGATTTTCGAGCGTGCCTACCATGATATTGTTGCCTTCTGGCGTACAATCCAAATCTTGCGTTAGTTCATATACGCCATTCAAATTTGAATTTATTGCCTCAAACTCTGCACATGTCGAAACCAGAGTGCCAGGTTCAGGTGCAGCAAGAACATGAGAAACTCCAGCGATTATTACGAGAACAACAAGCACGACTAAAGAGAATTTGAATAATTTCATGGACAATTTTTTGCACTAGGTGCGTTATGTATATGTCCTTAGTATACCAAAATTGACTGTTTTCTTAAATCACCGGAATAAGGCTTGGAGGTTGAAACTTATCCACGGGTTCTGGTTATATCCATGGAAAAGATTCCTGCCAATTGATACAATAACCACATGAACATCGCACAAGCACTTATTCAGACCATTTGGGCATCGATCCTAGTTCTGGGCTGGGTCAAAGTCACTATCGCTGTTGTTTTGATCACATTTCTGACCAGACTGCAGCCACTGCTCGGTCTCGTTGCAGCAGTCCTCTTCCTGGCCTATCTTGCCCATTGGATCTAATTTAGAGAAATAAAAACTGCTCCATTATGGAGCAGTTTTTATTTTTAGTTTTTACTGCTTCTTATCCCAAGCAATGAACGCAAGCGCCAATGCCGCGATAGCCAAACCCACGTCTCGAATGCCGACTGCATTGAATTTAAGGTCAATGGCAATACTCAACAAATGAAGAGAAAGGAGGAAGGCAACGACTGGAGTGTAGATATTGAATGTAAGGGCAAAAGCCAAGATGACTTCCGCTACTCCGTTGATGATAACGAACGTCTGTGCTGGAATGCCAATGACAGTAGTGATCCATCCCGGAATGAGACCAACCCACATACCCGGATGCAAAAGCTGATTGATACCAAACCAAAGGAAGACAAATACAAAACCATAACGCAAAAGTGCCTTTCCAATTGCTGCCTTGTCTATATTCTTCATATATATGTATTATTGAGCGAGAACGCCAATCTTAAATGATGCTAATTCGTTTGCTGGACGGCGCTGACCTCCATGCTGATCGTTGAAAGCAGCTGATCCATCGATTCCACAGAGCGAGATAATTGCCTCTGATCCTCCCGGGTGCTTGCTAAT
Source organism: uncultured Candidatus Saccharibacteria bacterium (assembly GCA_964535545.1). Taxonomy (GTDB): domain Bacteria; phylum Patescibacteriota; class Minisyncoccia; order Phycocordibacterales; family UBA9973; genus DALYCO01. The sequence goes on from CAZHUT010000003.1 coordinate 19,985, forward strand.
CCATGAGGTGACATTGTAAACACCACCATCGATAGTCGTCCAGCAATCTGAACTGCTGTTATGTTTTACAACTTCAGCCATAGTGAACGATGTTGGTTTAGTTGAACCAGTGCCGTCTGTCTGACTACCCGTTGTTGTCTGTTGACTGCCTAATGTTTGCTCGCCTGTTGTGACAGTTTGTTCCGTATCAGTACCGGTTGTTTCGGCTGGCATCTGATCTGTTTTCTTTGTGCTATTTATAATAAGCACCACTGCAACCACTAATACAATAATGGTTCCAAGAGTTATGTTGATTTGTTTTGAGGTCATGTAATTAAAATTACCGTTGGTAACGAGACGTCTACTAGTATACACTCTCCCTTTTGTCTCAGAAATACTGACTTCCGAGCGTGAGACGTGGTATAATAATTGCATTACAAGCTAACCGAGTATCACTCGTTTCAAAACTATATGATGGAAGATAAAATGCACGGCGGCACATGCGGCTGCGGTTGCGGCGAAGAAAATATGATGGGCCATATCGGCCGGAAAAATCGCCACAAACTGCTCAAGTTTGTTGTGATCGTCATTTTCATGTTTATGGCTTTCTCAATTGGCGTTCAGTTTGGTGAAATCAAAGGTGCATTGGGCATCACACCATTCTCTCGCTACCGCGCTATGCAGCAGCAGAACATGATGTACAACAACCAAGTGCCAGGTGCAAACGTGTACTAAGCCTACGAAAAATAAAGGAGGAGACAACATTGCTGTTGCCTCCTTTTTTAATTCTCGTAAGCAAGCGCTTACTATTTTTTTCTAAACATAACGACATAGTCGCCAGTCCACTTATGGAGCCCGAGCGCCACCTCTTCCTTCGTAAATTCATTTTTAACGGTACCGAGAAAGAAACACATATTGTAGTTCTTCAGATTTTTTTCTTTTTGAACTCCATTCTGTTTTTTCTCGATACAAGGCAGAAATTGTTTTTGTTCTGTTTCATCCCTTAGAGCTACTTGTTGCATTGGCACAAAGTACCGGCCGAATTCAAGCAATTCATGGAATTGTTTCCAAAATAGAAGCGCGCCCAGCAATCCGCCTGCAAAATAACCTTTGGATTCCAGCCGTGTCCGAACACAGTCCTGTGTGTCGGTTTGGGCAATTTGTTCAATTACATACTCATAGTTTGCACCGATTTCAAACATCGGATACTCAACTTCTGCAAGTGGTCCAAGGTTCGCATCTGCAAAGAATAAGTGGCTCTTGAACGTTTTTTTAAACAAAATAAGCCTATTCTTAGTAGCTGCCTGAAACATTACTGTAAACGTCTTTGGCGGAGTAGAAAATGTTGCGTGGGTGCCTTCTCTCTCATCTGTCTTCGCTTGTAACATACTTTTCTGTTTTAAAATAAGTAAAAAAATAAGCCCCAATAGAGGGCCTATGCCGAAACTTTGGGACTTTTGAGTTGTCGCAATGCTTCGGTCATCGGGGAACATTGTAGCACGGAAGCCGAGTTATGCAAGGGTATCCACAGGCTCCGGCTGGAAGCATGCTACAATATATGACATGGATAAAACTGTCAGCTGGTCCACATTGGAATATGATCAGAAGAATCATACGGTTGATTGGTATTGGACTGTCGGCCTGGGAACGCTTGTCATTGTCGCTCTCAGCATCTGGTTTAAAAATTATCTCCTTGCCTTTCTAATCCTTATCGGTATCAGCACGCTCACCTACCTCACCATCCGCAAACCAGAATCTGTCACTATCACACTAGACGAAAAAGGCATTCGCATCCGCAATCAGTTATTCCTCTACCGAAATTTAAAAGGATTTTGGGTCGAAGAGGAACCTCAGGCAAATGGCGACCGACATCTACTCATCATGACAGATCGCCTCTACTCACCTATCATTGCCCTCCGGCTCGGAGATGTGGCACCGGAAATCATCAGACAGGAACTTTTGAAACATGACGTACCAGAACAAGAAATGAAAGAAAACGTCTCGCATAAGTTTATTGAACTACTTGGTTTTTAACCTTAATCTCAAGATTCTATATGGAAGAAACAAACAACGAAGAAATTATCTGTCCAAAATGCAAGATCCCAATGGAAAATGGTGTTTGTCCTGTCTGCGACATGCGCGCAATCGATATCGAAGATGAAGATGAATATTATGACCGACGAGAACGGCGCTAATTTTCAAAACGAAGAACAAGACAACCGCGGTTTTACAATCTATAAGACCGTCGGTGTAGTCATCGCTTTACTGCTTATCTTGGCAGCTGTGTACTTTGGCGAACGTACTCCAAAAACTCCAATAACAAATAAGCCGAAGATTACTGTACTTCCGACAACAAACCCCGAAGACTATCAGATCCCGACTCCACCCACTGTCATACCAACCGAAAAATCGAAACCCGCAGCCAAAGGATTCATCGAAGTAATGCAGAGTTGCGGACCGTATTACAATATCGATACATGCGTTGTTGTCCGTTCCGGACCGGGCATTGAATATCCTGCGGTACTGCGTCTCCGAAACGGCATCGTCCTTCGAGTCTCTGACACAGTGGAAGCCGAAGGACATACCTGGTACAAAATTACCTTCGATGACTGGCTCCGTTATCCCGATCGCATTTCCGGTGAATGGTATGTAGCGGGCGATTTCGTCAGATATTTTAGCGATGACACAAGCGTAGAAGTTCCTATTGGCACAAAGAGTGTCACAGCAAAGCGTATTCTGGTTGAGCGCGGCAATGAGATGCTGTATGCATATGATGGCGACCAGCTCTTCATGAAGCAGGCAATTTCAACCGGACTTGGCGATACGCCTACTCCGCTCGGCACATTTTATATTTACAAAAAAACTCCGAGCCGTTACATGCAGGGACCGATTCCAGGCATCAGTGCTCAGTTTTACGACCTACCTGGCGTTCCATGGAATCTCTACTTTACTAAACAAGGCGCAGTCATTCACGGCGCGTATTGGCATGACCATTTCGGTTCCCCATGGTCACACGGTTGTGTAAACCTGCCGCTCGATAAAGCACAGCAAATCTACTATTGGGCAGATGTCGGTACGCCGGTGACGATCATCGACTAGTACAATATTTCAGCGGAATAGCCTCCTCCTTTTTCTTCAGGTACTTTTTGTAGTACCACCCAAGCATTCTTGATAACATTGTCTCCTTTCAAAACTGAAAGGCTTGTAAAGTTATTGTTCGAACTTGCCTCTACTCCCTGTGAGGTGTTTTCATTATTCAGGCCTGAAACACTGGTGACTGTTGAAGATTCTTGTGAAGAAGCCGCAGCCAGTGCCGCCAAAACTGCTTCTTTCTGCGTGCGGCCAAATGACGCTACTGACTTTTCATGTGAGACCTGTGCCGCTGTGTCTCCGGGAGAAACCTTGAAGGCTGAAAGGAATTTGCCGCGCTCGGTTGTTGTCACCTTTCCGTCAGTTTGTGTGTTTGATTCACCCATAACCGACAGATTTTTTGCTTCTACATCTCCGATTCGGACGGTATCGCCCTCAATGCCGGATTCGATCTCCGGACCGGCAGTCTTGATGCCTCCGGTATATTTGCCGCCGCTGTATGAATGATCTACTTCTAGTGTTGCAAAGCTGTCGATATCCATTCCTTTTTTGTTTTCTGCATAGAGATTGCTGACTGTCATGCCCAAAGCTGATTCGCCTGTCTGGATTTTGTTCAAACCTTGCTGAAGCGTAGTTACATCTGAACTGGCAGCGGCTTTTTCAAAAATGCCGAAAGCGAGCAGTACTGTTCCGGCAAATTTCAATCCGCCTGCAGCTGCCTGCAGTACTTCTTTTGCCTTCTTAAAAATTTCCCGGGTTGTTTTGACCAGTGGATTCTTTTCATACGAAACGCTGCCGCGTTCTATTGAGCTTGGGAGTTTTTCCATACTAGGACTATACCATGCAACCTACCTTTATTAAATGCGATGTATTCTGAATAGAACGTCGTCCGGAGAAATACGCAAATAGTATGTATTCATATAAAAATCCTTTTATGCAAAGGATTTTTACACACTTATTACAATTCCAGACCTAGTACCTTGTGCAACATAGTACTACATGCTATATTTTATATATGAAAGAGAAACAATCAGAATCTGCATTGGTACAGATGCGCAAAGGAATGATCGAATTCTGCACTATGCTTATTATCCAAAAAGGAAAAGTATACACGTCAGATATTTTAAAGCAGCTCCAATCAGCAAACTTACTGGTCGTCGAAGGCACCCTCTATCCCCTACTCTCCAGATTGAAATCAGAACAACTCGTCGAATATGCATGGGAAGAATCACGATCGGGTCCGCCTCGAAAATATTACACCCTAACAGCTGCCGGCACAGAATCACTCTCGCGGTCGAAAGAAGCTTGGCAAGAACTTACTAACTCAATTAATTATCTATTGAAATAATATGAAAAAAACTTTTACGGTTAGTATCAACAATACGCCGTTCACAATTGAAGAAGATGCATATCAGAAGCTTGATGCATATCTGCAATCAATCAAATTACACTTTGCCAACAATGATGACAAGGATGAGATTATCAGAGACATCGAGGCGCGCATCGCCGAAAAACTTTCTGAATCAGGCCGCACGATTTTAACCATAGATGATATTTCAACCGTTATGAAAGAGATGGGCACGGTACATGAAATCGATGAAATGCCGAGCGACGACACTGCGCAGTCTTCAGCAAAAAAACACCGACGATTGTATCGTGATATGGACAATGCCATTATTGCAGGCGTTGCGTCAGGCCTTGGCCAATATTTCGATGTCGATCCGTGGATTATTCGTATTCTCTTCATTGTCGTTGTGCTTGCCGGAGGCTCAGGAATCTTTATCTACCTCATCTTCTGGTTCCTCGTTCCTGAAGCGGAAACGACTGCTCAAAAACTCGAAATGAAAGGAGATCCGGTAACCGTTGCAACGATGAGTGCCAGCATTAAAGAGAAAATTGATGAACTGGACAAAGAAAATATAAAACAAGACATCAAGCAAGCCGCTTCCTTCCCTGCCCGAGTGCTACGAGGAGTGACAAATTTCATTCAGGATTTTATATTTCCAGCCATCCGCATCATCGGCGGAGCCGTTTTAATGATTGGTGGTTTCCTCGTCGCTATCGGAACTTCTATCGGACTTGGCACCGCCCTTTTTGCCCTCCCAACTGTGATTCAAACATTATCGCTGCAGTCAGTTTTTGCCGGACCAATATTCTACATCACTATTGGAGCGCTCTATCTGACCATACTTATTCCAGCAATCGCAGTCTTCTTTGCCGGGCTCCGAGCCATCAGCCGCAGATCGTATATCGGCAAAGTCGTCGGCTGGTCATTGTTTGGCATTTGGTTTGCAACAGCAGTTATGGCCGGTATCTTCGGCTCGCGTCTTGCTTTGCGCGCCGGTGAAGTAGTTGCAACCAACCCGACATTTCAACCCGAAACTAGAACTGTTTCTCTCAGTACTTTTTCCAAACTCGCCGCTCATGATGCCGTCTCGATAACATATGTCGCCGGTACGGATTATTCTGTAGTTTTGCAAGGACGGGAATTTGACCTTGATCAACTCCAAACGACAGTAGAAAATGATACGCTTACTTTGCGATACACTAATTTTGCTGAATGTTTCCTCTGGTGCGGCCACCAGGGAGTCCGAGCAACGATCACGTCCCCAATGCTGAGTGACATAACCCTGCGCGATGCCTCAAGACTGCAAGGAACTCTCATCACAACAATGCCAGTGACTATTACTACTCGCGATGCAGCATCAGCGATGCTTGAGCTCAACACTCCGAAACTGACAGCTAACCTTCGAGACGTTTCTCGAATCACGCTTAGTGGCAAAGCGCCAATACAAATTATTACTGCCCGAGATGCTGCACGGTATGACGGTCAGGATTTTGAAACAGTTGATACTCAAGTCAGTACGAGCGACATTGCTCGCGCAGATATTTTTGCCACGACCTCACTGCAAGCCCAGGCAAAGGACGCTAGCCATATTCAATACAGCGGCAATCCGCATGTCGAGGAAAAAGTATCTGATATAGCTTCGGTGTCTGAAAAGTAGCTTTCAGCTACGTCATTGCAACTAATCGAATCGGCGCTTCCGTTCCGTCTTTGATCTTGATTGGCATAACTAAAATCTTCGCTCCCATCGGAGGCACTTCGTCGAGATTGGCAACGTTTTCAACGAGATACTTCCCTGCACCAAGGATGGCTCGATGTACCGGAAAACCGGCAGAGCCGTTGTCTGCAGATAGAGTATCAACACCAAGGCCGGCAATGTTTCGTTCAAGCAAAAGTTTTGCCGTGCTTTCATGCACCGTCGGAAAGGTAAAATTGTTTCGATATGTTTCAATATCCGGCCATCGCTTATTCCAACCAAAATTAAAAATAACAAAACTATGTTCTGGAATTTTTCCGTGCTCTTTTTCGAATTGTTCAACCAATTCAGGAGTTGCGACAAAATCTTCGCTGGCATCGGAAATTGAAATGACAATACAATCAATCACCAGATCATGCAGTTCGAGCTGATCTATCGTTTTTGCTCCTGGAGAGACATGAGCTGGTGAATCCATGTGCGTGCCCAAACCTACAGGCATATTCACTCGTTGCGTTCGGAAAAGATCCGGTGGCGTGCAATCTGTGTAATCAGTTACAACTGAAAGACTGAAACCGCAATCGCCGTCCCAGAATGGGATGTCGTTAGTAAGTGAGTGAGTGAGATCGATGAATTTCATTACTGAAGTATATCAGATAATTATTTTGGACATGACGGGAATCGAACCCGCAACTTCTACGTGGTAGGAGTAGAAGCCCAGCCATTGGCATGCCCTATAGGTATAGCTACCGACCCCATACCGACCACAGAATATCATTCTGATATGAAGTAGCGATAAAGAAATAGTAAATAAAAAATTCGCCCATTTCCGGACGAATTTTTGAGGCTTCTACCCCTACCTCCTACATCATAATCCTGCTCAGTAATTTTTACAATACACATAATTGACACCAACTACTTTGTATTTTAATAAAAACACCACTTGCACCAGAACGAACCCCTCCCCCGTATCCATATATACGTGACTTAGGATCGCAACCTGAATCACCCATTTATCAAATAAATAGTACGTAGTAATGAAGACACATTATAAATTAGCTGCAGCTGGTGCCTTGGTTGGCCTCCTCGCAGTTGGCGTTGGTACGGCAGCATATGCCGCAGATAGTACCAAGCCAGCCAACCCAATGAACAACCTTGTTGCCGCACTTGCCCAAAAGTTCAATTTGAACCAGGCTGACGTTCAGAAAGTGTTTGACGATCAGGCCGCTTCGATGAAGGCAGAACACGAGCAGCGAGAGAAAGATATGCTCGCGAAAGCCGTCACATCGGGCAAACTGACTCAAGCTCAGGCAGACGCAATCACTGCCAAAAAAGCAGAGCTTGAAGCGGGACGCGAAGCGTTCAAGGCCAGCCTGCAAGGCAAGACTCAGCAGGAAGTCCAGACGCTCATGAAAGCTCAGGCGGACAGCTTGAAGCAATGGGCAACGGCTAACAATATTCCGGAACAGTATCTTCGATTCCTCGGCGGACCTGGCTTCGGCCATGGTCATGGACGAGGACAGGGTCCTGGATCTGGAATGAAGGGCCAGGCACAATCTCCACAGCAGTAAAAAAACTTAAAAGCAAAACCTCTCTCTATAAGAAAAGCGCCTCCTCCGGGCGCTTTTCTCTTTGTGTTTATTTAAGCACTACTCCGTTATCCAACTTGATCGTATCTTCGTTGCAACCAATGATGGCATTTGCCTTGTGGCGTGTGGACTGATACCAGCGGCCAGTTGCTTTGGCCAGGCCCCATGGGCTGAGCACTTCGCTGCGGAATTCAGTCTGGAAGTTCTTCACAGCAGCAAGTGTCTGTTCGCCGTAGTAACCAGTGATCGGACCGGCATAGTATCCTTGCTGGATAAGGAATCGCTGAATCTTTTCAATTTCAGGACCTGAATCCTTAAGCTTGTGATACGTAATAAAGTATGGGCATGGCAAATTGTTTGCTGCCGGAGAAGATACAGTCGGTGTTTCTCCAACAGACGGGGTCACTCCCCCAGTTGTTCCACCTGCCAGAATCGGAGGAGGAACGATGCCGCCATCAGTACATGGCAAGGTTGTAAAGATCTTGTCTTCACCCGTGCCAGTGCCATATGAATTTGTGGCAAATGCCTGATAATGATACTCGGTTCCGCATCGCAAACTTGAAACAGGCAGTATGAAATCACCAGAAACTGAATGATATTTCTTGTAGTCGCCATTGCCATTGTCTGTAACATAGTAATTACCAAGAATAGGATCAATTGCGATATTGAACGGCTGGTTGTAAATATCCGTAGCAAGGTTTCGGTAACCAAATGATGTGAGCAATGTTCCATTTTCGGCATCATATACATCGACAGCGGATCCGTGTGCGTTGCCAGAATCAGGAATAAATACATGTCCTTCCGCGTCTACTTCAACACTATTGCTGCTTGTAGGAAATACAAGGACCCAAAGGCCGCCGGAGTTGAACTTCTGAATTCGGTTATTGTTTGGATCTGCAACGTAGATATTGCCTGCTGTATCAACCGCTACGCCATATGTGTTTCCCAGTAATCCGGGAGTACTTCCTGGCGTGCCAAACTTGAAGAGGAAATTTCCATTTGAATCAAATTTTTCAATACGTTGGTTCGCGCTATCTGCAACATAGATATTACCTGCAGTATCAACAGCAATGCCTTGCGGGCTGGTAAATTGACCGTTACCGGAACCGGATGATCCAAACTGACTGAGATACGTTCCGTTCGAATCAAATTTTTGAATTCGATTATTTCCTGAGTCTACAACGTAGACATTTCCATCGGCATCAACGGCCACATCGTTTGGACCTTTGAATTCGCCGTCACCACTACCGCTTATACCGAATTTAATGAGGAAATTTCCATCTGAATCGAATTTCTGAATGCGATCGTT
>CAZHUT010000003.1:29089-35247 GCA_964535545.1 uncultured Candidatus Saccharibacteria bacterium
TACCGAATTTAATGAGGAAATTTCCATCTGAATCGAATTTCTGAATGCGATCGTTGTTTGTATCTGCAATGTATACAGCATGAGTACTCAAATCAACCGCCACACCTCGAGGACTTTTGAATTGGCCGTCACCGCCTCCTGAAGTTCCGTAGGTACCAACATAGAGATAATCACCTGATTGGAATGACCCTGATTCAGAAACGCTAGAACCATAACTTGAAGTAAGCCCGTAGTTGAAGCCCCGAGCGGATGGAATAGTTGCAATATCATTTTGCATAGCGGCGTTGCCGTATCCAGTGATCGCACCTTCAAGAGTTGCAGATATTGCAGTAATATCATCGGAACTTACGGTCGCTACAACCGGTGCAAGTGTATTGCCGTAACCGTATCCGTAACCATAGCCGTATCCGTAATCATCAGAATGAGTAGCAGCGGCAAATACCTGAGTCACCGCATAAATCGCCGGACCGAGTACGATCAAGGCAACGATGACTAAGATGAGCTGGGGCACGCGCGAAATCAACGCCTTCAACCGGCTCTGCTGATAAGAGGTTTCTATAGATATATTGTTCATTAGCCACATTATATGACAAAAACGGGTTTTATGCCATGACTGATTTTCGTCGAACAACCAATATGACCGCAAAGACTGCATTCGCAATTACCCATGCTCCAGGAAAAGCGATGGTGATGATATTGTAGTTTTGTAGAGCGAGCACACTGAGTGAGTGTCGCACTGTTGTAATAAAGTAAAAAGACAACGTCTCAGAATACGGATCATTCCAAGATTTGCGTATTGTTGGGAAGAAACCAACCATATCTATTGCCGCCAGAATGACAGCTGAAAGTACGGGCTGGTGGGCAAAGAACCAGAGCGGAAGTGCCGAGAGCGCAATGATTAAACATACGATATCGAGCTTGGTGATATTTTTTGTTCCGTACTTGAAACTCAATATAGAAATAGAACCCATGATAATGGTGAGCACTCCCGTCACCCACGCACCAGAACCGGCGCCCGCACTTACCTGCAAGGCATAAGTAATGCCTACCGTGATAGTCCAAATAACCCACGAAAAGAGATGAGGTTTTGTTTTGCCATTGAAGATATCGCGGAAGTATGGGAAGTATCCGACAAAGGTGAGAATAACTGCAACGATACTTATGAATAATTTGAAATTCATACTATATAATCCCAAAAAGTATTCTTTACATTAATATTATTAGATTAACATATTTTGATTTTAAATCACTGTACACAAAGTACAGATATTGAATGCAATAAATTTACAAAGAATTAACTGAACGTAAACGCATATGCTTGGACACCACTGTTTTGCAATCGAATCTCAAGCGTATGTTCGCCAAAACCGTCCTTAAGATCAACAAGAGTGTAGAGACGTGCCTCATTGAAAGTCACACTACCATCATGCACGCCTGCTCCTGCCTCAGAGGACGAAATGGGTTTGCCGTCCAAAAAAATTTGAGCCGAAACAGGTATTTTTGAAGAAGCCACAAGGTGTACCTTGGAGGCATTGAAGTGATATGTAATAGAACCCGTGGAACTAGTAAGCTCAATATACTCCGGTTGCTCGATCCATGACCCAGAGAGTGCATACCGATTTTTAGGCAAGGGGTTTTTGCCAGTGTACTGATATTCGCTTCGCGCACTTCCCAAATAGGTTTCTGGGCTCTGCCCCGGCGTGCCAGCAGCTGTTTCAGGCATTTCGTTTTCAAGCACGACCTTGGCTTCTCCGAGTTTTGCCGCGCGTTCATTTAAAAGCTCAACAATCTTTGCTTCAGTAGTATCATACTCCCCTTCGCCGATGTGATCGTACACGACGTAGCCATCGATATCAATCAGATATTTTCGCGGCCAGTAATTATTGCCGTACGCGTTCCATGTTCCGTAGTTGTTGTCGAGAACAATCGGAAATTTCAAACCGAACTGTTTCGCCGCCGCTTCAACATTTTTCTGCAGATGTTCGAAAGCAAACTCAGGAGTATGGATGCCGATGATGATCAAACCTTTGTCTTCGTATTTTGTATACCAATCATTGAGATACGGAAATGTTCGCTGGCAGTTGATGCAGCTATAGGTGAGCACGTCGAGCAGGATTACTTTCTTGCCGACATATTGCCCGATCGTAATCGGCAAACCGTTTGTATTCACAAATCCATCTGGGTTTGTTATTTCTTTGTATTTTGGAAACTGAAGCGCTTTCTGTTCTGGAGTTAACAAAACTGCAGGTATGTTTCCAGTCTCTGAATTTTTAGGCATTGCTTCCGTCTTTTGCAAGAGTTTTTGTTCAACTTTCGTAATATCAAAGATGCCGCTGTTGATCGCGCCCGTCTGGATCTTTTTGTCGATGCCAGTCAAAACCAGAATTCCGACAAGCAAAAACAGAATGCCGATTCCCCGCTTGAGCCAGCCGCGAGGATCAGATGCCTGGCCGAATTTTTCAATAACGCGCTGACCCACAAGCGAAATGATGAGTAACACCAAACCGAGACCAACAGCATAGGCGATCAGGTACAACAAGCCCCTACTGAAACTCTGCGGCAACACTGTCGCGAGAATTACAAAGTAAGTTGGTGAACAGGAAGAAAAAACTGGACCGAGCGAGACGCCGATAATGACGTCGCCCCAGAAGTTTTTTTTCTTGTAGCCCGTACCGAGTATTTTGTTTGAATTGATACCCAGCTGTTCAACAAATGGCAGCCGTTCCCACAGTCCAGGGAAAATCATAGTAAGCGCGACGAGAATCAGAATGATTCCTGAAATGTACTGCCACACTTCTGGTGGAATTGTCACAAAGGCCGTACTCCACTTGAGAATAAGCGTAAACACTACGATGGAGATAATGAGCGAACCGATGATAACATATGACTTTCGCTTGTTTGTTCCATCGGAAATAGAACCGCCGATAATAATCGGCAACAGAGGAAGAACGCACGGCGCGAGGACCGTGAGCACTCCAGCGATAAATGAAAGTAAAAGAAATGTCATATGTTAGATATCGAATTACTATTATTGCTTCATCATAGTGTCGCCCTGAACGTCCATGCTGCCTTCAACTTTCATTGAATCTTTTGGCATCATCGTGTCGCCTTCTTTTTGCATTGTATCCTTCTGCATCGTGTCTTTCTGCATCATAGTGTCCTTGGTCATCATCGCCTTATCATCCGCTTTTTTGTTTGAAGCATAGACAACTCCGACAACAACGAGAATAATAACAACGACTACTGCTGCCCAGATACCCATACTTGAACCTGATTTCATTGGCATACTACCCTGATCCATTTTTTCCATAAAATTATTTGTATTACTACTAATCGCACCTACTTTGAGTATATACAAGAAGAAACCAAATGTAAAGTTAACTTTACATTTGGTTTCTGTGGAAAATGTTCTTAATTGAAAATTCGATTGAAGATGCGAGCGCCCACCTTGCCGAGAATCATGACGATGAGAGCGATGAGCAGCCATGGATCATATGGCATATATATTGTCTGCCAAGTAATTCCTCCCAAGAGCACAATGATGCCAAGCGTATATCCAAATCTTCCCGCGCGGTTGTAGTGATCGAGCTCGCGTTCATCTCGTGCCCGTTCATGCACGATCAATCCAGTAAACAGTCCGGTGCATATGAGCAAAAGTCCATATACCGTGAGATGTACTGTATTGGACATGAGTAATCCAGCAGGATTGAGCAGTAAAAATCCCAATACAAGCAGGAGGACTGATAGCACTAATTCTTTCCACGTAACGTACTTCATATTATTTCTCATACCAAAAAAGTTTTTCGACTGTAGTATTAAAAAAAGCTGCAATATCGATCGCAAGCGCGACTGATGGTGTGTAGTTCCCTTTTTCCATGGCAATAACTGTCTGGCGAGTTACACCGACAGCTTGAGCAAGTTCTTCTTGAGTTACTTTTCTTTTCTGCCGATTTTCATATACGGCATTCTTGATCATTCGGGTCACGACAAAATAATACCAGAATGGATAGTAAAGTCAACTTTACATGCCATTTTGCACTTCTACGGCTTGCACTGAAAAACTTTCCTTTGATTATGGGCTAAAAACAAAAAAAGAGCCGGTGAGGGCTCTTTTTGTAGATAACTATATCTAAAGATATACGTTAGGCAGCAGGCTTAGTTTCAGTCGGCTGATCGTTTCCAGTACCTGTAGTAGGTGTGTTTGGTGTATTTGTATCCATAATTATAACTACTTATCCTGATAAAGTGCGACATATTTAGCTTATCAACATGCCAATCTGATGTAAATCTGTCGTCGAAAATTGACAAATGATGCTCGCTTGCTATGGTTGATTTGTATGGAAAACCTGAAACTTATTGCAAACATTGAAAGTATTGGATGCACCAAAGCTGAAGCGGAGACATTTGCCCTGATCGCCCAATACCCAGACGGTATTAGCGTCCTAGCCCTGAGCCGGGCACTCAATATCCCCCGCCCCACGATATATAGCCACCTGGAAAATCTAATGGCTTTGGGTATCGTAAAAAAAGGAATTTCCGGCCGCAGCTCGCTCTTTTATACTGAAAACCTTGAGAGTATCCAGACCGCCTTCAACGAAAAAATTAGTGCTCTGCATCAAGCGTCGGCTGAATTTGCGCAAGCGTTCGGCATCATTGAACAAAAAACCAAATTTAAACCGAGATTTTTTGTGTTTGAAGGCCCGCACGCGGCAGAAAACATTTTCCGTGACATCTTGAGCACCAAACAGGAAACATTCTTTGTCTGGCCTGTTTCCGGCACAACACCAAATGTATCCTCAGAGCAATTTCTCCGTTTTCATAAAGAACGCATACGACGCGGCATCTGGATGAATTCATTGTGGCCAGCACTCATGGCTGACTCGTTCAAAAAAGATGCCGAACTTTTTTTGGGAGACGAAGAAACTGCATTACGAAAGGTCCGGCTTTTGCCGGCAGCAATTCATCAGGATATCGGTTACGCGATTTATGGAACAAAAGTGGCTTTTATCTCTCTAGGTGAAGAAGACTACTCCTTTATTGTTGAAAGTAAACGGCTTTCTGAAACCATGCGAAGCCAGTTTGATTTCATTTGGAATATTGCAAAACCAATTCCAGGAAAAAAACGTGAGCAACCCGCACAGTAAAAAATAATCTTAACTACTCTTCCCTTTCTTGTTATGCGACAGGAATGGCCGCTTCCACCATGCCTTCTCTTTGCGGTGGTGACTGAAGAAAATATGATCGAGTGTAAAAATCTCCGGCTGAAGGAGAAGGTTGAATGAAATTCCGTACAGCATAAGATGCGGCCAGACTAATTCTCTGAAAAAGAGCAGTGAGAGTGTGATGTAAAACAGACTGATCAATATAGTCAGACGCATCTCGAAGCCAAAAATTATAAAGATACCGATGACAGCTTCAACAATGCCAGCGCCAAGCGTAACAAGGAGCGGATCAGACGGAAACAGCCAGTGAAACTGCGTAAGATTCCATGTGGTTACAACATTGATGGTCAGATCAGGATGAAGCAACTTTACCGTTATTGCCGCGTAGACCAGCGCAAGTCCGTACAAGACTCGCACGATGACCGTTTCATATTTTTCAAATGAGGTAAATCTGCGCAAGGGGCCAAATATATATTTGTCGAGAGAAAACACGCGCATGCCAAACAAAAAGAGAACGATCAGTTCTCCGAGGTAATTCAGGTACGTGAACATATATGGTCCGTACACAAACATGCCTGTGATGAAAATGACGATGCCCACAAAAGCGGCAAGTTCCGTGAAAAAACCGACGGCAATCATTCCGCTCATCGCAAAGAGAGTGATCTGAAGCAGATGCGGAAACGGAAAGGCGCTTGCATGCAATTCAGGTCCGAGAAAGGTATTGCTCGCCGCCGAAAAAAATAGAGCGACCGCGATGGTGATGCGAACAAAGTGTGGGCCGAAATGTGCATATCTTTCGAGAAAAGACCACGCTCTCTGTCCGAGCGGACTGAGGCGAAACAAGAAATTTATCGCAAGCAGTATGAGTACGGATATGACAATCATGACTGTTATGTGCACGTTACCGGATACTTTGAGAGCATCGAAGGCATGCCCGCTGAATGACTGCTTCATCCCCTCCCAGAAAGTCTGATATGGGAGCACGTACGCTTCATG
>CAZHUT010000004.1:0-4576 GCA_964535545.1 uncultured Candidatus Saccharibacteria bacterium
TGACAGGGACTAAGTCGTAACAAGGCACGGGTAGCGGAAGCTGCTCGTGGATTAACTCAATTTGAGACTGTTCTCGAAATCTGCTTCGGCAATTTCAGAACTTACTTGTCGATATTATGGGCCTCAATTGAGCTCATAATGAACAATTATTCTAGTTCTAAAATGAATATGACTCTCGGCAAAGACCGAGGTATAGATCGGAACAAAATTAAGTTCAGTACTATATCTACTTCAAAAAGTGATTATTTTTTCTCAAAACAAAAAGCACCTCTTACGAGGTGCTTTTTGTTTGCCATGGTATACTTAACCCAGTTAATTATTAGGTAATATTTCTAAGTTATGAAGAAATTTTATAGTCTCATGTTCTTTCTTCTGGTCGCTGGTTTTGCTACTGTTGCCAGTGCTCAGGATTTGCTGACGTACAACCTTCGTATGGGCATGAAAGCCGATGCACAGGTTGCCATCATGCAGAATTTATTGATTAGCCAGGGTTACCTTAGTTCGGGTAACAGTACTGGTAATTTTGGTCCGCTGACATACAAGGCAGTGCGAACATTTCAATCAGAAAATAGTATTGATTCAACTGGCTTCGTTGGTCCTTTGACTCGTGGCAAGATGAATGCCCTCATCGCTGGCGGTGCAACTAGCGCTCAATATCTTCCTGGTTGTACTTCATATATCGGTTATAGTTCTGTTAGCGGCATGTCATGTGCAAGTGCTCAGCAGACTGCGGCTGCAGTTACTATTTCACCAGTTCAGATTACTAGTTCTGGCGGCACTACAGTCAATCTCTCAAGCTCATACACAGCGAATGCATCTGGTTACTACACTGTTCGTTTTGAGTATTCATCAAGTTCTGCGTCATTCAGTTATGGCACTCAGTCAAAGATCGGTCAGATTGTAGTTGCTGGATCAAATAATTCTTTTGCAGCAAGTTTGGTTAATTTGATTAATGGTCAAACGTACTTTGTCCGAGCAGTTGTTGAAGGGCCTCAAGGTACATTTACTACCAACGTTGTTCAGTTTGTTGCAGGTACTGTCATGAATGGAAACAGTAATGGTGGTTATGTTGGCGGTACATACCAGAACCAGAGTTCAGCAATGACTGGTCAGGCATTGGTTGGTACAAATCCTGCGACTTCAGTTAGCGAAACAAGTGCGACACTTTCAGGTGTCTATGATGGGCGAGGCACAGATACTCAGATCTACTTCCAATATTGGACTGGTCAGAGTTCATATAGTTCAACGACTGCCACTTCTGCAGGTACTGGTTCAGGTAGTGTGTCATTTGTTCTTTCAAATCTCACTCCTGGTGTAACGTACTCATATCGTATTGTTGCGATGAACGCGTATGGTACAACATATGGCTCAACAGTAAGCTTCACAACATCTGCACAACAGTCTGGTACTACTGGTGGTTACTACTATGGCGGTACGGGATACTATGGTACAACAGGTGGAACAACTGGTGGCACCTCATCATGTACAGGATCACTCCCAAATATCGTGACGTACCTTGATGGTACAAGTGCGGCGGGAACAATTACGACAAATCTTACACAGGCGCCATTGATCACTGCAAAGATTACAACAGATTGTGATGCAAGCTTGAAATCAGTGACCTTCACTGCAACTCCATCATCACTTTGGACGAGCTACTCAAATTTCTATGTATATTTGAACGGCAGCAGTACTCCTACTCCAGGATCATTTGCTGGTGGAACATTTACACTTTCAACTCCTATTCTGATCAACGGCGGTAGTTACGCCCTGGTGACATTGAAAGCAAACACAGGTGCGACTGGCAGCGGCAGTGCAAAGTTTGGCGTCTCATCAGTCACTGCAACTTCTGCGGCTGGCGTGACAAATCAGTACCCAGCAAGTGTTACTGGAAATACACTGATGTACGTATTGAATGCCACTCAATTCAACGGTGGCACAACTGGAACAATCGGCGGTGTAACTGGTACTGCAACAACGGGAGTTCAAGGTAACACCAATATTGGCGGTATTCACTAATTAACATGAAATTCGAGCCGAAAGTTATCTGGTCATTTGGCCTAATCCTTGTCATTTTGGTGGTGGGGATCATTGGTCGAATCCAGTATGAAAAGAAAAATGCTCACACTGCTGACGGCCCTCGAACAATTCCTGTGATGCTTGGCGGGCAGACATTAAATGCTGTCGTAGCTGACACTCCAGCACTTCAAGAAAAAGGTTTGTCTGGTACGTCACAGATCGAAGAAAGCCAGGCCATGCTCTTTGTTTTTGATAAGCCAGGTAAGTATCCGTTCTGGATGCGTGATATGAAGTACTCCATCGATATCATTTGGATGGATCAGGAACATCATATTGTACACATCAAAGAACATGCTGAACCATCTTCATTCCCAAAAACATTTGGGAATGAAGTTACCTCCGCTTCAGTGCTTGAAGTGAGTGACGGCTTTGTGGCGAAGAACGGCGTGAAGGTGGGGGATGAAGTGTTGTTTACGGTTTTACATTCGGATGAGTCTTAAGAGCATAACAAAAGGCGCGCCGCTTCGCGGCGCGCCTTTTGTATTAGTTCTAAGAATTAGTGAGCCTGGTGTTCCATACTATGGCCATGTGCATGACCGCCACCGCGTTCAAAGTATTTTCGGACAATGAAGACGATTGCGCAGAGGATGATTGCAAGGAGCAACCAGCCGCCGAATGAAGTAGGAAGGAATCCTGAACCCAAGACATTGGCACCGAGCGCATTGCCACAGTTTGTGCCTGAATGAATGACGTAACTAGTATTCGTTTCAGCCGCACCATTTGCTTTTGTGAATGTGAAGTCAACTCGAGTACTAATTGTCTGTGTACCATTTACCATTCGGTTTGCAGTACCCTGAAGGTATACAACTCCTGACTGGCCCTTTGTAAGTGTACCGATGAACAATGTTACTGTTCGGTTTCGTTCATTGTAGTTAACTGAACCAGTAGCACTCTTGTAATCGATTTCAGCTGGCATAGTGACGATCAGCATTGCGTTTGTGATTGTCCCAGTCGTTGTGTTTGCGTAACTCAATGTGTAGTTCACAGTATCTGAGGCACAGATGCCAGGAGCGGTTGAGTTTGCGGTGACACCAGTCGCGTTTGCAGTTGTAGTCTTGATACCGTTCTTTGCTGGAGCGTGAATCGTTGTACCTTTCACTGTTGTTGCAGACTGAGCTTGAGCAGTTGTCTGGTTGTTAGGAGGAAGGTAGGTAACATTTGACTGGTTAGTGTATGTGACATTCGGCGTACCAGAGCTCATGATGTATGGACCTTGCTGTGGTTGAGTGTAAGGCACTGGCTGAGTGTAGGTAACTGCTGGAGTCATACTGTAGATGTCTGGAATAACTGGAGCAGTACTAGGTCCTGAGTAAACTCCCGCACTCATGATCACTGGGCCTGAGTAGCCAGGGTAAACCTGGTTCTGAGGGATTCCTGGACCCATGATGACAGGGTC
Source organism: uncultured Candidatus Saccharibacteria bacterium (assembly GCA_964535545.1). Classification (GTDB taxonomy): domain Bacteria; phylum Patescibacteriota; class Minisyncoccia; order Phycocordibacterales; family UBA9973; genus DALYCO01. Next base: position 3,476 of record CAZHUT010000004.1, read on the forward strand.
AGCTTTTGCAGATCCCGCGAAGAGGGTTACAGCTCCGAGAATCATTGCGAAAGCAAGGAACATATTGATTTGTTTGATATATTTCATATTCATACCTATATAATATCATATTTGAATCAATTTGTCAAGGTACCCACAAACAGAAAAAGCCCTATAAAATAAGGGCTTTTTCATGGTTAGGTCTTAGTGATGAGGAACTGCACTATGCTCTTCGCCTCGTACAATCTTTCGGACTACCAAGGCAATCAAGAAGATAATGAGGACAAGGAAGAGGAATCCGAGAAGGCTGTTTGGCATCAGGCTACTACCCCAGAAGGCGAGACCAGCCAAATTGTTGCCATAACCAGTATTTGGGGTAACTGTACTTGTAAATCCAAGGACTGCTGTGCCTCCAGTTGTACCGCCCGTTGTGCCGGTGCCAGTACCACCATTGTAGTTATACTCGCTGTTGTCAGTTGATGATGAACATCCAGGATCAGCACTGTCGATCTTGCCGTCACCATCGTTGTCGTAGCCGTCATTACATGCGTATGTAGTGACAACATAATTTGTTACCTGAACATATACCTGTGACTGCGCGCTGCCATTGTAACCGGTTGCAGTGAGGAAGTATGAGCCACTTGATGTTGGTGTGATCACATATGAACCGTTTGCAGAATAGTTCTGAAGGTTTACATTCGGACCGCTCAAGTTGATGTTGTTACAGTTGCTTGTGTTCCAGTAGATTGTTGTTGACTGCCCAGCCTGAACTGAAGCAGGTGAAGCATAGACATTTGAGATGTTACATACGTTGTAGTAACCAGTAGTTCCACCAGTCGTACCGCCCGTACCTGTTCCGTTGCCACTTACAATGACTGATGCTGATCCAATTGCAGTAGTGCCATTAGAACTGTATCCGGTGATTGTGTATGTTCCTGAAACGTAGACTGGAGAAGTCGTAATTGAGTATGTGCCAGGGTAGTATGTTCCGCTCATGCCAGGACCTGAGATGACAACGTATGAACAGTTTGAGTATGACCAGAAGAGGTTAACTGACTGTCCAGCGCTGATGACGCTCGGTGAAGCACTGAACTGAGTGATAACACAGTTGGTGTTGCCGCC
>CAZHUT010000004.1:4676-34808 GCA_964535545.1 uncultured Candidatus Saccharibacteria bacterium
TGATGACGCTCGGTGAAGCACTGAACTGAGTGATAACACAGTTGGTGTTGCCGCCTGTAGTTCCAGTTGTAGAACCACCAGTTCCTGTACCGGTTCCAGTACCTGTCGTACCGCCAGTGCCAGATGTGCCAGTAGTTCCACCAGTTCCGCCTGAAGCGAGGGTCGTGAATGACATTGCCGTAGTTGCCGTCTTTGTACCTCCTGAGTTTGTTACTCGTGCTTTGTACCAATATGTTGTACTTGGAGTGAGACCAGTCAAAGTGATGCTGTCACCGTTGCTACCCGCCGGCATGTTTTCCGTTGCGCTGTATGCACCGATGAACTGGCTGTTGTTTGCGTAGAGAATAGTGATCGTTGTAGCCGTATCGCTCTGATACCAATATCCTGCAGTTACAGAAGTTGAGCCAAGGTTTGTATATGGCAAAGTCTGAACCTGAGGAAGGGTGTATGAATCAGTTGGTTTGTTGGCGATGCTGCCCCATGCCGGACCATCAGGATTGATACCTTCAGCTCGGAAGTAATAAGTAGTGCCTGAAGTAAGACCAGTGATATTTGCACTGAAAGAGTGACTGGCATCAGTGAATGATTGATACTGAGTGAATGTTCCGAGGTTTGGAGTAGAGCCCCATTCAAAGCGGACCTGCATAGGGTCTCCAGCAGTATTGCCTGAATATGTACCATTAAGAGTAAGAGTTGTTGCAGTCGCTGTCGCTGGAAGTGTCATGACCTGAGATGCAGCCAAAGCACTTCCGCCAATGATGAGGAATGAGAATGCCGCGACGAGTCCGATGAGGACTTTTACTCGACTATATGAAATTAATGACTTAATTTTTTCCATAGCTGTATCATATCATATTATGTATAAAATGTCAAGCTGGTCTTGACTGCTACCTATAAAGACGGTCTAGCCAAGAATACCTTACGGTGCTATACTCCTCTCGTCCCGTATTGAGTGATTGCTCTGGCCCTCGTGGCCAGGGAGGAAAGTCCGAACACATAGCCTTATTCTATAAGGTTAAAAGTAATGGGTAATACCCATCTGGAGCAATCCAAGAGGTGCGAGCAGTGACGCCGATGCCGAAAGGCTAGGGCTCCATATCGTTAAGATGAGGAGTAATCTTATTGAAAAATAAGGGTGAAACGGCAAAATCCTTACTCGTGTGCAAGATCGTGTCCCGCAAGGGAAGAATCGCTTGAGCTTTTGAGCAATCAAGAGCCTAGATAAATAATCGCCTAAAACAGAATTCGGCTTACGGATACGAGACAACATATGAAAAGCGCCCAAAAGGCGCTTTTCTCTTTGTCAGAAATGGGTTTTTCGGCCGTCTATATATAGGAAAATAGAGGGTACGTCATTATTGACATTTGGTCAATAAGGTGATATAATATTGAAATAATTCTTTGAAAAGCCTGATTCCTGGTTTGGAGATTTGTGGGCATAGTTTTTTGTGCCTAGAAATCTCTAAACCAAATAAAATCACAAATAAAAACAAAATTAAGTGCTATGAAAAATTTCCGTCTTACTCTCGCGCTTTGCGCATCCTTACTGCTGACAATGTTTGTTAACGCCCAAACAATTTCATGGGATACGGCCTACGGTGGCCAGATGAAATATTTTGTGAAGGCAAAACTAATCATTCCGGCACACGACACTATTGAATACCGTAACATCTGGGGCTTTAACGCCAGCTTCAACCCCTTCGCTGAAGGGATAACCTGGACACAGCACAGAAATACCAGCAGTATTGCTGACACGGTGCAATTGTTCGACAGTGTACCAATGCTAACTACAGGTGTGTACCTGACCGAATGGGAATTTCAACATCCCGGTGACTCAGCGTCACAATTTACGCCCGTACCTTGGCCGGTGACAATTGTTCCGGTTAAAGTTAAGCCGACAATTGACCTGATAACCGTATCACCAACAACAAATGGCGCTAACGCAACATTTAGCTTTAACACAGGCTTTGATAATCCTGGCCAGCTGAAAGCATTAGTTTCATTAGGCGATACTTCACTTGCTAATCCTGTACTGCAAAACATCAACATCAACTTATTGGATAGCGGCATAAGCTCATGGATTCCGACCGGATACCCGGCTGGATATACAGCGAGCTTTAAACTTATTCACAAAACTTCTACCGGTAGCGATACCACTGCGAAGGGATGGTTTAAGGTTTTACCCGCTAACTCGCAATGGGTTGGACAAGTTGACAGCTTTGGTGCTACTGACCATGTAATCACTGCTCGCGTTCAAGTAATATGCAACGGCACTGCAACAGTGCGCTGGCATATTGCATATCATAACCAGAGTACGCTGACCTATGTTGACCAGCAAGTTACCGGCAACGGCCTGACCATGACTCTGTACCAAACATTCAATTCTTTATCGGCTACAACCGATTATGATGTTTGGGCGGAGATATTGAGCGGCCCCGTTGGTACAAAGCTTATGATTTCGACCACCGATCCTATCTATCTGTTCAATGTTACAACTGATTCAGTGGTAGCCGGCGGGGGAGATACAGTATTTGTACACGGTACAGTTACGGTTCCTTCGAACAAGACAGCATTTGTAGGTTCAAAACGTGCCGCAGGTATAGATTTGAACTTCAGCTTTGCGCTTGAATCAAGCCCGATGGTGCCCTACACACAAGGTGTTTATCACTACGTATATGGTTTTACTGGCGGGCCAACTGATGGCACCATTAACCGTTACCGCGTGTATGGATACTGCGCAGGTACACAGATAGACAGCGGCTCGATTGCATTCGGACATACAGTTATTGGCGACACTACAAAGCCGGTAATTACCATGTTCGATACCGTTCAGGTAACCACTACCACTGTAGACCTGGTGTTTACAGCAACCGACAACATCGGAGTAACGCACTATGTGTTACAGAAAAATGGTAGCGTAATCGCAACTTTGCCTGGCACCCAAAATGCCTACACTGCGACTGGCTTAACTGCCGGTATCCAGTACCTGTTTACCTTAGTGGCGAAAGATGATGCAAATAACTCTTCAGTACTTAGCAGTATTTTGGTTGAAACAGACCAAACTGCAACAAGTGCAACTGCGGCTGTGATAACTTCAATTACCCCTGGTACATTCTGTGTTGACGGCCACGGCTGGACGACATTCACCATTAACGGTTCAAACTTCGTAACTGGAGCAACTGTTAATCTGAACTATTATGATGGCCAACCAAATGATGATACCCTTGGCACTATAATTAGTAGCGGACAGATTCAGGGCCGTATCTGGACTAGCCATCACTATGATTCAGTAGATGTGGTAGTAAAGAACCCAAATGCACCGGCTTCGAATGTTATTCGTACTCGTGTAGCAGTATGTACAAGTATTGAAGAAGCAACCAGAGAAGAAGGTAACATGCTAAATGCTTTTCCTAATCCGATTACTGACATTGTAAATATCGAAGTTGGTTTAAAAGCTGGCTATAATATTTACAGCCTTTCTGGCCAATTGGAAGTTTCGGGTGAATTGCAAAAAGGCACTAACCAATTAAGTTTACAACAACTACCGGCAGGAATTTATATCCTAAAAACCTCAACCGGTTTATCAAAAAAATTAGTGAGAATGCAATAATATGCAAACTTGCTAACAGTACAGCGCAGTGGTAACCATTCCACTGCGTTTTTTTATTTACCAACGGGATTTTTAAATCTGCTATAATAGTCGCATGTCATTGTATAAGAAGTATATCTACCCAGTCTTTGATCAGTTCGAAGACAAAACCCGCGCCTGGCTGTCACGCCGGCCGAAGCTGTATGCGTTTATCGCCGGTGCGGCCATCGTTATGCTCTGGCGCGCGATCTGGCACATGGCTGATATCTTTGAAGCCAATGGGGGATTGTTCGGCTTTCTGTTTACACCGCCGGTAACACTGATCACTTCAACAATTGTTCTCCTGGGTTCAGGCCTCTTCGTTTCATTCTTTGTTGGAGATGCCGTTATCATGTCAGGACTTCGCAAGGAAAAAAAATTCGTTGACCACGCCCAGGAAGAGATGGAAAAGGAAGAAAAGGAATTGCATCATATGGAACGCGTACTACAGAAGATGGAAGTTGAAATGGAACACTTGCATCACGATCATAACCATACGCATGATCATCCAGGAGCTAAACAGACAGAAGTGCTGACCGAACATCGATCAGGCGGGGGATTCCAGCCTAAAGGATAAAAAACAATTGTGTGGCCTAATTTGACATTGTTAACACATTTGCTATAATAATAAGCGTGAGATAACTCTCCAAACTGTTATCAGAAAAACAAATGCCTCACAAAACCCCGCAAGGGGTTTTGTGTTTTTTAGGGCATCTGTTGTCTTTATCGAGGGGGTTAGTTATACTATACGTACCGCTTACTACCTGTACCTGTAGTCAGCGGCTGCACTCAAATAGGCATTTGTGTTGGAGTTTTGCACCCGCTGACTTCACGTGCAGAAGGTTTCGGTATCGAAAAAAGAACGCTTCGGCGTTCTTTTTTCGTTCTAGTCATAAAAAGAATTTATGAAAAGAGGAAGCATGGGGTATTGTACTAGTTTATGAGTACACACTAATGAAAGTTTTCTACTAGTGTAATTTTTTCTTCAGGAAATATTTTTTTGTTCCGGAAAATATTTCGGCACGGGTCGTCCGATCAAAAAGTTTTCCACACTTTTCGTAAAAAAATATTGCTTGACTGTTTTAGATGAGCGATAATGTATGCAGGTTGGTTTGAGTGATGTAAAAATTTGAAAAAATTTTTAAGGTCGCACTCAAAACACACTTACAAATTTTTTAATAAAAATCATATGGCAGCAAAAAAGAAAGCAGCAGCTAAAAAGAAGCCAGCAGCTAAGAAGAAAGTAGCTAAGAAGTCAGCAAAGAAGCGAGCTTAGTTCTTGTTCTCACTTGCAACAAACCGTTCTCATTCGTGAGACGGTTTTTTGCTTGTTTGCCGATAGGCAAACACCGCACGCGGCGTGGTACTTTTAAAACCCAGCGACAAGGCGCGTGCAGCCACTAAGTGTTGGAAAGAATGAAGTGAGTACCTGGAACAGTGTCCTCGGACGAATTGCTGGTAAGCAATTCGAACCGAGCCGCGTGAGACGTTAGCAGGACTCTATCAGGCGAGGAGAGCGCTACCGGTGTACTTTTCTCACTCCGCGTTGCTCCGCGAGAAAGAGCACACCTTCGCGCCATGAGCTGCTTGTACTCCATAAGTGACAAAGACTTGAGCATCTCTGCCGGTAAAATTACAAGCCAAATACACATACTATATTGAGAGTTTGTGTGCATGAACCACAAGCCTAAGTTCTAGGTGAGGTGGGGACGAAACGGGGGTTTTGTGCTATAGTGGATGGACGTTGGGTTAGCCTGACGCTTTTATATTGTATGTCTATATTTACCTCAATTTTCGGAAGTTCCAGCAGCCGTTACGTTGCCTCACTTCAGTCAAATGTCACCAAAATCAACGCATTAGAACCAGAAATGGTTGCCCTCAAAGATGCTGATTTTCCGGTCAAAACCAATGAACTCAAAGAACGCTTTAAGAACGGGGAGACTCTCGACAGTCTTTTGCCTGAGGCTTTTGCATTAACCCGCGAAGCTGCCAAGCGAGCACTCGGACAGCGTCACTATGACGTGCAACTTATCGGAGGCATGGTTCTTCATAATGGCCGCATTGCAGAAATGCGAACCGGTGAAGGTAAGACCTTGGTTGCCACACTGCCTGCATACTTGAACGCTATCACTGGCGGCGGCGTACATGTTATCACCGTCAATGATTACCTGGCTCGACGCGACGCTGCGTGGATGGGTCGTGTCTATTCATTTCTTGGACTTTCTATTGGCGTCATAAACTCGCTCAATACTTCATACCTATTTGATCCAAGCCATGTAACAAAAGAAGGAGAGGCAGATGAATCGGCTTTGTATCGCGTTCAATATGATTACCTCCGTCCTGTTTCCCGCAAGGAAGCATATGCTGCTGATATCACATACGGCACAAACAACGAATACGGTTTCGACTATCTCCGTGACAATCTTGCTCAGACAAAGGAAAATATTAGCCAGCGTTCACATGCGTATGCAATCGTGGACGAAATTGACTCGATCCTGATCGATGAAGCACGAACTCCGCTTATCATCTCTTCAGAATCAGCTGATTCTGATTCATTGTATGTTCAGTTTGCTGAAATCGCCCGAAAACTTGAACGCGAGACTGACTTTACCGTCGATGAAAAACTCAAGGCTATTCAATTGACTGATCTCGGTATCACTAAAGCTGAGAGTCTTTTGGGTATTGAAAATATTTACACTGAAAAGGGTATCAAATATGTTCACCACCTCGAAACTGCCGTCAAAGCCCATGCTTTGTATCTCCGAGACAAGGAATACGTCGTTACAAATGGTGAGATCACTATTGTCGATCCATTTACTGGCCGTCTTCAGCCTGGCCGCCGCTGGTCAGAAGGTCTTCACCAGGCTATCGAAGCCAAGGAAGGCGTAAAAATCCAAAAGGAAACCAAAGCTGTCGCCTCAATCACGTTCCAAAACTACTTCCGTTTCTATAAGAAACTTTCAGGCATGACTGGTACAGCTGAAACTTCAAAGGAAGAATTCTTCAAAGTGTACGGTCTCGATGTTGTTACAATTCCAACTCACCGACAGATTGCTCGTATCGACCACAACGACCTTATCTTCCAGACGGAAAAGGGCAAATTCCGCGCACTCGCGAAACAGGTAAAGGAGCTTCAAGACAAAGGCCAGCCGGTTTTGATCGGTACTGTGTCTATTGAACGAAACGAATTGCTCTCAGCATATCTATCAAGCGAAGGCGTGAAGCATACAGTCTTGAATGCTAAGAATCACGAAAAGGAAGGTGAGATCATTGCCGAAGCCGGCAAGCGGGGAAGCGTGGTGGTTGCTACAAACATGGCCGGTCGTGGTGTGGACATCAAACTCGGTGGTGCAAATGCAGACAAACTTGAAGCTGAACAGATTCAGGCTCTTGGTGGACTCTATGTTATTGGTACTGAACGTCACGAAGCTCGTCGTATCGACAACCAGCTCCGAGGACGTGCCGGACGCCAGGGTGATCCAGGTGAAACCCAATTCTATGTCTCTCTTGAAGACGATCTCATGCGCATCTTCGGTTCTGACTCCATGAAAAACATGATGGGTCGCTTTGGTATTCCTGAAGATCAGCCTATTGAAAATAGTCTCATCTCCCGCGCCATCGAATCAGCTCAGACCAAGATCGAAGGTTTCAACTTCGATGCCCGCAAACAAACACTCGAATATGATGATGTCATGAACCACCAGCGTCGCACTATTTATGATCGCCGCCGCGCAATGCTCTTCTCAGATCGAGAAGCAATTGAAAACTTCTTGGTTGAATTGCAAGGAACATACCCAGATCTTGCTGACATCATCCCGGAGCGCAAAAAGCTTGTCGGAGATGAAGCTTTCTACGAAGCTACTCGTCGTATCGTGCTCTATGTGACTGATATTCTCTGGGTTGAACACCTCGAGACAATGGATTATCTCCGTTCGTCAGTAAACCTCCGTGCTTACGGTCAACGTGAACCGCTGGTTGAATACAAAAAAGAAGGTCTCCGTCTCTTCCGGGAAATGGAAGCATCGTTCCGTGACCAGGTCGCCAGTCTCATCCGTTCTATAAACACTGAAGCCGATCGCGCTCCAGTAGAGCAGCCACGCGAAATGCCAATTACAACTTCACATCAGGAAATTGGCCAGTTCGGCATGACTGCTGAAGAAGATCGAAAGGGAGTAACTGCTGTAGAATCTCATAATGCAGGCCCAAAGGTTGGCCGAAATGAAGAATGTCCTTGCGGCTCGGGAAAGAAATACAAGAACTGCGGACTCAAAAATACTGAAGAGCATCAGCGATTGATGGCTCAGAAATAAATCATGAAGTTTATTTTCATTCGTCACGGACAAACGACAGGAGACGTAGAAAAACGCTTGGGCGGTGCTTACAATGACCACCTTTCTTTGGAAGGTCATGATCAGGCTCAGAAATTAGCCGACAAACTTGCAGACAAAGGGATTGAACTTCTTTACGTAAGTCCATTTATCCGAACTCAAGAAACGGCGGAGTATATAGTTAGAAAAATCGGTTGTCCGACACTTACTGATTCGGATCTCAAAGAACGAGATCAGTATGGCTTTTTGACTGGACTGGTAAAGCATTATGCTGAAATGAGATATAGCGATATTATGTTCCAGCTCAGAAACCCAATGTTTAATCTCGAGGGGGCGGAAACATATCAGGATTTTCAAGCGCGTGTGACTGCTGCTTTTGAAAGAATTACTGCGGATACTAGCCATAAAGTAGTTGCCGTTCTCTGGCATGGCGGTCCAATGCGGATTCTTTTCAGACATATTTTGGGTAAAGGGGAAATCAAATATTCAGATTGTTCGTTTGTCGTACTTGAAAAGACCGATCAAGGCTTTGATATTGCCGAAATGGATGGCTTAGAGTTACTATCTAGATAGATGAATATCAAACCAACATCAATCCAAAATCTCTGCCTCTTTAGAAAAGGGAACGAGATTCTTTTGGCTATGAAGAAGCGGGGATTTGGGGCTGGTAGGTGGAATGGATATGGCGGCAAAATTCAGGATGGCGAGACTATAGAACAGGCTTTGGAACGGGAAGTACAGGAAGAATCAGGACTTTCCTTGAAGAAGTACCGAAAGATCGGACTGATGAAGTTCGAAAATGTCGACAAACATGTCGAGGTTCATATCTATGAAGCCGATGACTTTGAAGGGGAATTGGTAGAAACTGAAGAAATGGCACCAAAATGGTTCCCAATTTCCCAAATTCCGTACCCGGAAATGTGGCCGTCTGATCCGCTTTGGTACCCGTATTACTTGAAAGGTCAGAAGTTTGAAGGGGAGGTGGTCTTTGACGAAAACCATAAGGTCTTAAGCTCAGAAATACAGGAAGTTTAGCTACGGTAGCCGGAGCGCCACCATGCTTTGACGAGGTCGTGTGCGCGAAGACACATAAGCTCGGCAAAGCATGGTGGCGCGTAGGCATAGAGCACCAAGTTGGGTATCCCCAGACTCAAAATAAGACATATTTTTGACAAAAGTGTCAAATCTCAATCATAAAAAAAGCCTTATAAAACAAGGTTTTTTTACGTTTGACAGGGGTAAAAATAATGGTATAACTATTGACTTTTTGGTCTGAATATGCTACTATATTGGCAGCACCGTAAGTATATGCGCAAGCCTATATGCAAGGTGTTTTTTCTTTAGGGGCAGCCGAACGCAGGCTGATTTCCAAAGACAGACTTCCGGTTAAATGGGTTTGGCAGAGCGTAACTGCCACAATATGAGTAAGAATAACGTTCTACGTTCTCTGCAGTCATTCGCCCTATTTCCTATTTTCGCGGCGAACTTGCTTACACCAGGTGGTGTACCAGCCAAGACTCCAACTGCAGCAGTATTATCTACCCCTGAAATTAGGCCCCTTATTACCGGCACTACTGATAACCAACAGAAAGTGCACGATATTAAGGTAAAAAAGATGCGAGCATATTTCGCAGACAAGAATCTTCCAATGGCGGCATACGCCGAAGAGCTTGTTACGGAAGCAGAAAAAAACAACCTTGACTGGACGCTCCTTGGCGCAATCACTATGATTGAGTCGACTGGCGGCAAGTTTTACATCAAGGAAACCAAAAATTGTTTCGGATGGGGATCTGGAAAGATCAAATTCGATTCGATCGAGGCAAGTATTGAAGCTGTCGGACGCCACCTTGGTGGTAACGATCCAGCTACTGCAAAATACTACAAAGGCAAGACGGAAGCACAGATCATTGCGATCTATAATCCGCCGACAATCAAAGCATCATATGCAACAGATATCCGAGGCGTTATGGCCAAAATCAAGGATTATCCGGTTGAAGAAGATACTGCTGATCAGTTGGCACTTGCAACTTCATAAGAATTCAAAATCAGGGCCCGCGCGAAGCGCGGGCCGGTGGTTTCTTTTTCCTTAAATCGAATGCACTGCTCGGTACGTCCCAATGATTGCCGCCGTCTCTCCTCGCAACGTCAGCATGCCCAAACTTGAGATCGTGCAGCCCTTTTCTCTAGCCATAGATACTTCAGCATCAGTAAATCCACCCTCAGGACCAATGAATAAGATTTCTGTCTTACCTGAAGTCTCTGGGGTAAACACATCACCCGAAAGATCAAACAAGACTGTAGTTTCAGGCACTGATCTTGAAATTGCCTCCTCAAACGAAACCATATCGGCCAATTCAGGGAGTATGCCACGACCCGACTGCTCAGCCGCCTCTTTGATAATGGTCTGAATTCGCTCTGAGTTGATGCCAATTTTCACGGTACGCTCTGTCAGTATTGGCACAATTCTCCATACACCAGATTCAACCGCTTTCTGGATAGCCAACTCAAAATTGTCTTTCTTAAGTATTGCCAGACACAGGGTTATACGCTTTTCCGGTTCATTTTCATTGGTTTGATGAGAAAGGACTCGTGCTTCCACAAGTGACTTGCTGACAGTTTCAAGTACTGTCAAAGCCTCATGGCCCTTACCGTCGCCAAACAACACTTGTTCGCCGACTTCCAATTTCAAAACCCGGTTGATCTGATGAACCAACTCGGGATCACGTATTTCAATCTGATCCTTAAAAATATCAACTGGAGCGATAAAGCGGTGGATTTTCATATACTCGAGTATACACGCTACTTACTGCGAAGCAAACTGGAATGAAGTTCGTGGCCGCGGTGGTCGGGAAGAGTAATTACCCGGAAACCCAACTCTGCGCCCAATTTTTCCAATTCAATACCGAGCTCACGTTGGTCGTAGCCCAAAGCTACAACTTCCGGTTTTGCATGCCTGAGTACATTCCATGAATGTTCAACGGCATCTCCCAGGACCACTTCTGCATTCGGAAAGTTGAGTTGCACCGCTTGCACTCGTTCTTCTTGGCTTTGCTCAGGCAATCGTCCCTTACGGCTTTCGATGAGATGATCTTGGGCGACAGTTACAATCAATTTCTCCGCGAGACCTGCGGCTTCAGACAGAAAAAAACGATGGCCGTCGTGCAGGCGGTCGAAGACTCCAAAAACTAAAACAGTGGCGGGTTTATTTGATTTCATCTCTCAGCTTCTTATTATTCTTGATGTATCTATGGATAAAGTATCCAGCAATTGCCAGGACGATAACAATACCGATAATATACACTGCTTTATCCAAAATTGAATTTATCTTTTGGAAAGCGTAACCGACATAGTATCCAAGCAGGGTAAAGAGAAGCGATTTTGGTAATGTGCCTATGAGGTTATACCAAAGGAATTTCCAAATCGGCATTCGAGCTACGCCTGCAGTAGTGAGCACAACCATCCCCATCGAATGAGTCAGTTTACCAAAAAGCAGTGTCTTACCGCTATGTTCTTGGTAATGGCTGCTTACCTTATCCAAGTGATGATCTTTAACACCGAGTTTCTGTCCAATTTTGCTCTTAGCAATTGTATGACCAAAACGTCCGATACCGTAATACATCAGGTCGCCGGCAAGATCTCCGATAACAACAATGATATAGACAATAAAGATATTGAAGTAACCTTGGGCAGCCAAGAATGCCGCGATGACGGTAATAATGGGTCCTTCCAAAATAGCAACCGGCAGAATGACAAGATATCGGTAGTGAAGAATAAAAGCAATAATGGCGTTCAGATGAGCATCCATGGGTTTTATTATACTATGTTGTACTGTACAATACACTCATGCAAAAAACGGTATTCTGTTTTATTCTAGAGTACAATGAAAGTGAACGGATTAGTTGAGTTCTTGATGCCGTCACCAAAAATTCACTCGTTATCGAAATTTTTTTTATTGATGACGGTTCTCCTGACAAGGAACGGACTAAAGAAATTGTTTCCCGGTATCCCACTGTACTCTTCATCCAGAACGAGAAAAATGTTGGCAAGAGTCAGACTGTTTACAACGGCATCATTCAGACATCCGGTGAATTTTTATTTTTTCTTGATTCAGATTTGATTGGCCTCAAGAGCGAAGATATTACGGCGTTAATTACTCCTGCTTTAGATGATACGGCCCAGATGTCTATCAGTATGAGAAGGAATAGTCCGTGGATTGACCGGGTGCTTGGCATTGATTTTCTTTCCGGTGAACGAGTTTTTCATCGATCGTTTTTTGAACCGGCTGAGTTGGAAGGAATCAAAAGATTGGCGGGATATAGCTTGGAAACGTACCTGAACACTCTCATTTTGCAAAAAAATACGTCGCTCGCAGTTGTATTTTGGCCAGAAGTAGATAGTCCGTATCCATATGAAAAACGTACATTTTGGGTTGGAGTGAAGGCATTTCTATGGATGCTCTGGGAAATTTTTCGTGTCGTTCCTTTTTATAAAATTCCTTACTTGTTTTATCGGATGCGGAGGCTTATTGTCCGACCAGCGAAGAATTGATCGATATGTTAGTATAAGGCCATGACCAATCACATTGCCGCAAAGCTCATCAAGTCCCTCCACCAGAAAAAAAATCGCCAGGAAACCAAGAAATTTTTGGTAGAAGGGGAAAAGAATGTAGTTGAACTGATCAAAAGCGATTTCAAGATTGAAGCCGTATACGTCACAGAAGAATTCAAAAAGAACAATCCCAAGCTTTTGGCTGGACGAGATTTCCGCATTCATTTCGTTGATCCTGCAGAATTGAACGCTCTTGGTACACTCGAACATAACAACAGCGCTCTAGCCATTGCATTCCAAAAGGAGCCGAAAATCATTCAGGAGGGAATTATTCTCGCCCTTGATGATATTCGCGATCCCGGAAATCTAGGAACGCTCATCCGCATTGCCGACTGGTATGGCGTCAAACAGATCATATGTTCCAACAGTTCAGTGGATTGGTACAATCCTAAAGTAATCAGTTCAACTATGGGTTCGTTTACTCGAGTTTCGGGATTTTATACAGATCTTCCGTCATATCTGGCAAAGGCAAAAGTTCCCATCCTCGGCGGCTTTATGGAGGGAGCCCCAGTTCATTCATACACATTTCCAGAATCGGGCATTCTCGTCATTGGCAGCGAATCACATGGTATCAGCAAAGAAGTGGCAAAAACAATAACAGAAAAAATCACTATTCCTCGATTTGGTAAGGCAGAATCCTTGAATGCTGCAGTTGCTGGAGCAGTCATGCTTGATCGTTGGAAAGGCGGTAAATAATCACATGAAATTAATTGCATACATAAAAAGCATTTCACTCGATCTAGTCATTGCAGTGGCAGTGGTTGTTTCGCTTATAGTATCAGGAATCTTTTTTGCCAGCGGTGAGGCTGAAATAGCCAAGGCAATATTGAAGTATACATTGCTGATCGGCATGATTCCGCTCTGGTGGGGAATGATAGCCGATATTGTCCGTGGTCATTTCGGCGTCGATCTTATTGCCGGCGTAGCCTTGCTTGGCACATTTCTTTTCGGCGAATATCTTCCTGGTGTTGTTATTCTGCTGATGCTCTCCGGCGGACAGATGCTCGAGCGATATGCGATGCGTCGTGCTCGCAGAGAATTGTCTGCGCTGCTTTCGCGCGCTCCTGAGAAAGCCCATCTTCGCGAAGGAGAAAAAATAATCGATGTAAAAATTGATAAAGTCCTGCCGGGAATGACTGTGCTCATTAAGCCGGGAGAAATTGTCCCGGTTGACGGATTTATTTTGGAAGGAAAGAGCTTTATCGATGAATCAACGCTCTCAGGCGAGAGTTTGCCTGTTGAGAAAATTGCAGGGAATCTGGTTTTTGCCGGTACAGAAAACAAAAGCGGCGCTTTGATCGTCCAGGTTGAAAAACCCGCACATGAAACTCGCTACGAGCAAATTGTAAAAATTGTCCGCGAGGCGGAAGAATCAAAAGCACCACTAGTCCGATTGGCCGATAAGTATAGCGTCTATTTCACCATCCTCACGGCGCTCTTCGGTGTCATTGCGTGGTTCATTTTTCATGATCCAATTCGCGTTATTGCTGTGCTTGTTGTTGCTACGCCATGCCCCCTTATTCTTGCAACGCCAATTGCCATTATTTCGGGTATGAGCAAGTCCGCTCATCGCGGTGTGATCATCAAAGAGGGTGGAGCGCTTGAGGTGCTTTCTCGAATCAAGACATTTGTATTCGACAAGACTGGAACTGTAACTCTGGGATTGCCGAATGTTGAGCGGATTGAGACATTTGGCATAGGTGCACATGCCATGCTGACTATTGCCGCATCGCTCGACCAGCTTTCTACGCACGTGCTGGCTCGCGCACTCACTACGTATGCACAGAAACATGGCGCAAAGCTGATGTATCCAAGCCACTTTGAAGAAAACTTCGGCGAGGGTGTAACCGGTTCTGTTACCGGTAAGGAATATGTTTTTGGAAAACTGTCATTTGTGCGCTCATTTACAAAAGTATGTTCTGAGCAAATCATTGCGTTTCATGAATCAATTGCCAAGGAAGGTAAAATGGCAGTATATCTAGCCGACCGAGAAATGGTCGTTGGAGCAATTGTCTTTTCAGATCCTGTTCGCAGTGAGGCCAGAGGTTTGTTTGCCTTTCTCAGCTCTCACGACTCGCACCGGGTAGTTTTGCTGACGGGTGATAAGCAGGAGCGGGCACAACTCGTTGCACATGAACTTGGAATTTCAGAGTGGAAAAGTGAGGCGTCGCCAGAAGATAAATTGGCATTTATTGAGAATATGCCATACAGTGACCGGCCTGTTGCCATGATTGGAGACGGTATAAATGATGCACCTGCATTGGCGAAAGCAGATGTCGGTATTGCTCTTGGAGCTCACGGAAAAACCGCATCAAGTGATGCGGCCAGTGTTGTCATATTGCACTCATCAATAAATCGATTACGCGATGTCGTGATTATTTCCAAGCAATCCATCAAGATTGCCAAAGAAGGCATCTGGTTCGGTATGGGTGCCAGTGTTTTACTCATGTGTCTTGCGCTCGCAGGCATCATTCCACCTCTGTATGGCGCACTTCTTCAAGAAGCAATTGACGTTATTGTGATTCTGAACGCGCTTCGAGTCGGACGTTCAAGTGAAAGAGCATTGATAGGCAACTAAGCAAAGAGTGCTTTTCCTTGAGTCTGAGTTTTCTTGTGGATGATGAAGACGACAGGCAGGAAACAAACTCCGGCGAAAAATACAAAGAAAGTTGCGAATTCCAAACCGATGCGCAGATTGTAGAAATCTGAGATTTTGCCGATGATGGCAGGGGCAAATGCTTCACCGACGAGGTGCACAAAGAATACATATGCTCCGTAAGCCGAAGCGCGGAACTGTTTCGGTACGATATCATGCAGTACTGCAGTGACTGGTCCAAGATAAACCGAGAGGAAAATTGCACCCATGATAAAGAAGAATAAGAATGAGAAACGTGAGCCATCTTCCAGGCCGAAATACATGAGTGGAGCTGAAAGAATCAATGAAATGGCGACAATCGCACTTCGTCCCCAAGGATACTTTTTTTGTAACTGGTCGGCAAAATATGAACCAAGTAAAACGCCAACAACACTGGCAAACATCATGCCGAAGCCGAGAATGAGCGCAGCATCGCGCAGGTTGTAGTCCTTGTAGCGGTTGATAAATTCAACCCCCCAAGTGATAAATGCTCCACTGGCGAAAGAGACAAATGTACCACTAATGATGATCCACAAATATGCCTTATTTTTGAGTAGTGTATGCAACGGCACTTTTGGTTCATCGTGCTTTAGACGATGATCTTTCATTTTGAGTGCATAGTATGCGAGCAAGAAGCCTGGAATGGACGCAATGAAAAAAGCCAAGCGCCAGTTGTCCGTATAAAATGCAACCATGCCCCCCAAGATTGCGCCTGTTGTTCCACCGATGAGCATACCAATATTGAAAATACCTTGAACTTGGGAATTATGCTCGTCCGGGAAATTGTCGGTAATAATAGAAACGGCCGCTGGTGAATAACTTGCTTCGCCAATACCAACCAGAGAGCGGATACCGAGGAGAGATTTGAAACTTGTAGCCAGGCCTGAAGCAAATGAAGCGACACTCCAGAATGCGACGCCTACACTGATCAGAACCTTGCGGCTCATGCGATCAGCCAGAATGCCGAGCGGAAAGATTGCGATTGAGTGAATGACAATAAAAACAGTGGCCAAAATGCCGAGATGATAGTCGGTTAGATTAAATTCGGCTTTGATGTGACCAAAAAGGGGAAAGAGGACTTGGCGATCGAGATAGTTAAGAAGATTGATCAGGGTAAGAATCAGAAGCATGGTCTTCTGATCTCGAGACATGTTTTTGAACATGGGCAAAGTATACCATTTTAATATTTTTTGACGATATGTATAGCAAAATAGCAACCTCTCTCTTGGTTGCTATTTTTGTCTTTATGCGCGCTTCTTCTTTTTTGCCGCGAGCATTGTCTTTTTTGCCGCGAGGCGCTTTTTTGTCTTGTGCGGGCCCTTTGGCATTTTGCTTGCGCTCAAGCCAGTTTGTCGTTTTGCCATATGTATGTGTGTTATTACTAATGTAAGGACCAGTATATCGCATGTAACGTAATTATTCCAGTATCCGTCAGTATAAGTGGTCGGCTTATCCACCATTAATACATTAACTGTTCCTGTAGGAACCTAATTTCTATGCTTTTAACTATCGCAGCAATCTTGTTCATTCTCTGGCTGCTTGGCGTTGTCGGAGTATATACCATTGGATGGTTTATCCATATTCTTCTGGTTGTGGCAATCGTCGTCGTTATTATCCGAATCATTCAGGGACGAGATCCGATTCAGCCAAATAGGACATTATAAATATAAAAACATGTAGAGCATAAACAACTACAACAGTATGATTACAAAAAAATATATTACCGCGAGTGCCATCATTCTTTCTCTTTCAATTAGTCTCCTCGCATATGCGGAAAATAGAGTGGAACTTGGTACTTCAGTGCAGATTGATGCACAGACTCAGACAGAATCGACGGGGCATGTTGACGCATCTGGGAATAGAGAGATGGGTGATGATTCAGATCAGGATAACAACTCTAACAGTCAGGCAGCAACTACGGGGTTAAATGCAAACGGGATGCTGAATGCAAACATCAACCAAAACGCAGATGAACATGCATCTGATAATGCAGCATTCAAATTATTTCAGAATGATATTGGCCGCCTCACTATTGATGTAGATTCACAACTTTCAAAAACTCCGGGTATGATTACTTCGAATTCGGATCTTACAGCTTACGCTCAGGCTTCGATGAAGGATGACAAGAACATTCAGAATGTTTCCGTTACTGATTCCGAAGTTTCTATGAAGTATCGTGAGCCTGCAAAGTTTCTCGGATTTATTCCCGGAGCTATTACTGCCAAAGTTACTGTTGATTCAGACGGCTCAGTCACAGTTCGTTATCCGTGGTATCGATTCCTCATGAAAGTTCCAGAAAAGAAAGCTGATCTCGAATCAGACGTAAAAGCCAATGTTGGCACCGTCGGATCAGTATCCGGTTCATTTACGGTTTCCACAAAGGCCCAGATTCTCAAGGCAGTTCGTGAAGCGCTCTACCGAGTTCGAAACAGCGCTTCTGCTGAAGTGAATGCAGAGGCTAAGGGAAGCCTGAATTATTAACATTTCAAAGAACTTCAGTCACTGATGAAAAGCCGCTCGGGGGGAGCGGCTTTTCTCGATTCCATATGTATTACCCGTTATACGCTTTTTCCAATCCCGCAATATCAATCTTCTTCATCTGCATCATTGCCTGCATAACTCTGTCTGCTTTTGTTCTGTCAGGATCGCTTAACAATTCACCCAAGCGCTTTGGATTGATCTGCCAGGTGAAACCAAACTTGTCCTGTAGCCATCCGCATTGCTGGGCTTTCTTATCACCGCCTTCAGTCAGTGCATTCCAATAATGATCTACTTCTTCTTGGGTGTCACATTCAACCAAAAATGAGACTGCACCGCTTGGCTTGAAATATGGACCGCCGTCGAGAGCCATATAGCGCTGGCCTTCGAGTTCAAATATTCCTGTCAAAACTTTTCCTTCCAGTCCTTTCCAAGGTCCTTCCTGTGGAGTATCAGGGTAGCGCTTGATGCTTACAATTTTTTAATTTTTAAAAATAGAAACGTAGAAGTTAATCGCTTCTTCCGCGTTCTTGTCGAACCACATAAAAGGGATAATTTTTTGCATGTATATACACTACCAAATTTGTATATAAAAAACACTTCCGTTTTGTATTGGAAGTGTGTAAATGTCAGTCGTACCGTGTAGGCTTATTTATGTTTGGGATACAATTCTATCCTGTGACGGATATATGTTCAAAATAATTGGCTGATCTTCGCCGGTTTCGATGAATTGGATGCTATAAAATTGTGTAGGATCTATCTGAATAGCAAACATGATTTCAGTCGTGCCCGGCATTGCAATGTGAGTGATTTTCTCGATAATCTTCACAGCATATTTATTGTAGAACATGAATTCTGACCTTGGGACAGAAATCATACCCACAAAAAATTCTTTTTCTTCGTGTAAATCCTCATTGCGTGTGTATCGAAAGAGGGGGATACCCATTTTCTTGGCTGTGGTGCTGGCTTGAGCCATAGTTCCTGTAAATCTCGAAGCAAAACCCTCATTATCGTTCGATAAGAATGTAATTAATTCATTCTCTGGAGCGACACCGATAAATACCCTTAAAGTATCAGCTTTTTTGAGCATAGCATCGGAAATCTCTAATTCATCCTCTTGTTCCATTTGAAATCTTTTCTAAAAAATATCAACAATGCGTGTATGTGTCAACGTATTCAAAAAACTATACGTCTTTCTTTTAATTGGTGAATGAGGCGGTCCTTGCGGTCTGCATCGGCGGGCAGGGTAATCAAACAATAATGCACCAGTGGATTGGTAAAAGAGTAGAGATAGAGTTATACTATGTGTATATGAAACAACACAATACTTTTATCAAGATTGTCTTCGGACTAGCCTCTCTTTCACTGTTCGCCCTGGCGTTTTTTTCAAATGTACAGGCAACTGACAGTTTCGTTACTACGTGGAAAACTGACAACCCGGGAACTAGCTCGAGCAATCAGATACTTATTCCGACGCGTCCAGAACTGACCTACGACTACGATGTGGATTGGGGTGACGGGACTACGGATACGCACGTTACTGGTGATGGTACACATACATATGAGAGTGCCGGCACATATCAGGTGACGATTACCGGTACTTTTCCCGCAATCTATTTTAATGAAAGTAATGACGCTCAAAAGATCGTTTCAGTTGATCAGTGGGGGACAAATCACTGGCTTACGTTTTCTTATGCATTTGCAGGATGTACGAATTTAAATATTCTGGCTACTGATGTACCAGATTTGTCAGGTGTCACGGATATGTCAGGCATGTTTAGAGGCGCAGTGTCGTTCAATCAATCCATTGGGTCATGGGACGTTTCGCATGTTACCAACATGGCTTCAATGTTTAAAGGCGCTATAAGTTTTAACCAGCCCCTCAGCAGTTGGAATGTTTCAAACGTGACAAGTATGTCGGCGATGTTCAGTAACGCATCTGCGTACAATTATCCGTTGGATACATGGGTTACAAGCCAGGTGACAGACTTCAGTGACATGTTCAATTCCGCAGCATCTTTCCAGCAGGACATAAGCTCTTGGAATGTGACTTCTGCTACCACGATGTCTAATATGTTCTCAAACATCCAGTTCCAATCTTCGATATATGATGCAATGCTGACAAATTGGTCAACACAGAGTGTTCAGACTGGGGTAGCTTTTTCAGGCGGCCTTAGCAAATACTGCAATTCCACAGAAGCGCATGATACACTTACTGGATCAAAAGGCTGGATGATTACTGATGGAGGAAGTGGTTGTGTTTACAAAGTTAGTTATGGGGCGGGCACTCACGCTCAAGTAAGTGGTGTAACTAGTCAGTTCGTCCTTGGAGGAAATGATGCAACTGAAATTACAGCTTCAGCAGATAATGGATATCATTTTTCAGTTTGGTCCGATGGTTCATATGAGAATCCTCGCACAGACACAAACATTCAAAGCGACATGTCAGTAACTGCATCTGCTCAACTTGGTGACTACACAATTCGTGAAGAGGATGCATTTATTACATCAGGCAGCACTGCAAATATTACGGTATCTATGACGCATGGGGGATTTGGTACTGCGCCTACAAAATTTGGCATCAGATACTCCCTAGATAGTAGTGAGTCCTGGGATTTCCAAGCAGTTACCATCCTAGATAGTTTTTCACCTGGTAACTACTCAACTTCAGTAGAATTAAAAAGCCTCACTTGTTCCAAAACGTATAAATATCAAGCATTTATAACAAACGGTATGGATTCTGATGCATACAGTTCAATCAAGTATCTCACAATGCCAGAATGTACTCTGCCAACTATTGCCACTGAATCTGCCTCAAATATTCTCGAGACCTCTGCAATTCTGAATGGTACGATAACTAGCGTGGGCTCCATTTCTTTCCTGACATCATACAAGTTTGAATACGGAGAAAATACAGAATATGGTTCAGAAGTGGTTTCAGAGAATGGCGAGTATGGCGTCCAGAATTTGCCAGGACTGACTATTTCAAATCTTGCCTGCCATACTACATATCACTATCGAGCCGTCGGTGTCTATAAGGAAAATGGGGAAGAAGTGTATATATATGGAGATGATGCAACTGTGCAGACTAGATCTTGTTCTGGTGGCGGAGGTGGGGGTGATTCAGAGAGTCTCGCTTCGATCAGCAATCTAGGTCCAGTAAGTGTCGTAAACAAGGGTACGACGTCAAATGTACAGCCTACATTGAGCTTTACCATTGACGATAACAACGCGGCTCCATCTGGTTATCTCATTGCGCTTCTTGATTCACCAGTTGTTGCAGAAGAGAATGCAGTGATTATTTACATGTCTCCTGATGGAGGGCGTGGTGAGCGATCATTTACCGTTGGTCAGCCTCAAGGGGAGGGAGAGTATCAGCTTGGAAGCGAAGGTCAGCACCTGGTGGTTGGTAAAAAGTACTATTGGATCGTAGCACCATTTGGCGCTCAAGGAGGCCCAGAGCAGTTTGTGTTAGCTTGGGATATGAGTGATCCAGATTCATATGCGTTTCAAGTGACGGCACAAGAAGAGAACACCACACCTGTTTCCGCTCCTTCGTCCGGTGGTGTAGCGTTCGTTCCAGGTTTACTCAATCTCAGCCTCACTCCTGTGCCAAGCGTAGGGGGTAATGAAAATTCAAATCCTGCACAGAATTCTCAACAATCTCCGCAGGCTGCTGCACTGGCTAAGCCATTCCAGTCATTCTTGCAGTTCGGCATGTTTGATGCAGAAATTCAGCGACTTCAGCATTTCTTGAATACTGCCGGATTCGCAGTTTCGAGTAATGGCAATCCAGGTTCATTGGGTCACGAAACAAATTACTTTGGTCCGCGTACCTATCAAGCTCTGATCAAATTTCAAAAGGCAAAAGGCATTATTCCTGCCTCGGGTTACTTTGGTCCAAAGACTAAAGAGTACATCAATTCGCAAATTGAAAAATAATGATACTAAAAAACCTACTCATGATGAGTAGGTTTTTTAGTAGGTGAATGCTCATTAAAATGCAATTTGAAAGACAATAAAAATATATTGCAAAACGATATATCTTATGCTAGGCTCTATATATGAAAAACTTGTACAAAAAATATCTTGCCGAGCGGGAATCAACGATATTCTTACGTTTGGCTGTAACTGCAATAGCGGTCCTTGCCGGATTATTCTTTATATTTGTTGTGCCAAATTTTAGCAGGGAGATTTTTATTGAATTCCCTAGCATTACCTATCCTCGCTGGCTGATACTCGTCGGTTTTTATGGTGCAGCACTGCCATTTTATATTGTTCTCTTCCAGGCAATGAAGCTTTTGAACTACATTGATACCAATAAAGCTTTTTCTGATCTTTCAGTTCAGACGCTTCGGAAAATTAAATACGCAGCGGCTACTACCAGTGTTGTGGCATATGCGTTAGTCTGGCCAGTATTCTATTTCATTGCCCAAGCAGATGATGCGCCGGGAATCGTTATTGTCAGCTTCATTTTCATGTCAGCTCCGATGGCTATCGGCGTTTTTGCTGCGGTACTTGAGAAGTTGCTGCGCAGTGCTATCGCTATTAAGACAGAGAATGAGTTAACTGTTTAAAAATATATGGCAATTATCATCAATATCGACGTCATGCTGGCAAAACGCAAGATGAGCGTCACAGAACTAGCGGAGAAAGTTGGCATTACTATGGCCAATCTTTCAATTCTCAAAAATGGCAAAGCAAAAGCAGTTCGGCTCTCAACACTCGAAGCGATCTGTAAGGCGTTGGACTGCCAGCCAGGGGATATTTTGGAATACTCGAAATAATTTTGTAAAATATTTGTATGAGTAAAACAGTTTCATTGGGTACTATTCACTCGCTTCCTGCTGATTGGAAAAAAGCGCTTTTGGCTACGCCAAAAGCGCTTGCAACTTGGGAAGCCACCACTCCGCTGGCTCGCAATGAATGGATCTGTTGGGTTACCTCTGGAAAGAAAGCAGAGACCCGTGATATCCGCATCAGAAAAGGACTCTCAAAACTCTCAAGCGGCATGCGCCGACCTTGTTGTTGGGCAGGCTGTCCGCATCGATAGATTTGTTTGACAGCTACTCAAGCCATGGTAATGTAACAGTAGTCTCTTTAAGAAATAGTATTTTGATGACTTCAGAAAGTGAGGTCATTTTTTTGAGGTCATCAAAATACTCATACCAATTATGAAACGATCTGCATATTTTCTTGCGATTTATAATATTGCAAATGGAGAAATGTTTAAAAAATACCAGGACTTAGCAATTCCAATGCTCAAAAAGTATGGCTGTGAAGTACTGACGTTAGGTGACGTTATCGTTGACAATATTGTAGAAGGGGAACCATTTGAAATGGCAGTAATTCTGAAATTTCCTTCAGCAACAGATGCCAAAAATTGGTATCGTTCACCTCAGTATCAGGAAATCCTGCCAATACGTCTGAATAGTGTTTCTGACGCTCGTGGCACGATTGTTGAAGGTATTGCCGTTGACCCAACCAAAACTTTGGAAAACTACCATGCCGCTGCCAAGTATATAGAAGAAGACGGGATATCAGGTTTCGAATCAGCTGCAAAAGTAGCTGGTCTGGAAATTGCCTATGCGCTTATCATTGCTCACCTGCGCATAAGTGCAGGTTCAACAAAAAGCTACCCGGCCGCACCTGATATACAAGAGACAGTGAATGAAATATTAAAGAAAGAGAAATTGCTACCTGCGTAATACGTAGATGGAAATTATAACTGCAATACCGCCTGTTCATCACAGGCGGTATTTTTTTTAGATTGCTTCTAATTATTCAATATTAATCTTCGGTTGCCAGTGGTCAACATTGATATGAAGTATCTTGAGTTTGGAGAGCCAACTTACAATGACAAAGAACTGCTTGATGAAAATCAGACAGATAATTGCGGCTAAAACATTAAAAATCAGATGCATGTTGGCGATTTGCTGTGCTGTACTGGTACTGAAGCTGGTTACGAATGATGTCAGTAGCGGAACGAAAGGATATACCACAAGAACACCCAGGAGATTGAACAGGAAATGTGCCAAAGCAGTCTTTTTTGCTTCAATGTCCATGGGGATGGCAGCCAGCAACGCAGTTGACGTCGTCCCAATATTTGCGCCAAGCATCAATCCAACGCCTTGCGATAAGTCAATCAATCCGGATGTTGCCAGAACCAACACAAGACCGCTTGAAACACTGCTGGATTGCAGAATAACCGTCATGAGAATGCCGACGATAATCGCGATTGGTACGTTGTGAATTCGTGATAGGGCATGGAGGATGTCGGGATTGCTGGTGAGTGGTGCAACAACTTGGCTGATCAAAGATATACAGAAAAACACAAGACCAAAATAAAAAACTGATTTGCCGTAGATGTTGTATTTTTTGCCAAATTTTAATACGAGAAAGCCGAAGATGATTATAAAAGGAGCAATTGCCGTAATATTCAAGGCGATTAACTGTGAGGTGACGGTTGTGCCGATGTTTGCGCCAAAAATGATTGATAAACTTTCGTAAAAAGAAATGATGCCGGCATTTACCAATCCAACAGTCATAACCGTTGTTGCGGTGCTTGATTGGATGACAGAAGTAACGGCGGCTCCAGTAAGCGTTCCAAGGATTGGATTTTTGGTTAGTTGCCGTAGTATGTTTTTCAGTTTTTCTCCTGCGACTTGCTCGACCTGTCGGCTGAATTTGTTGACGCTGAAAATAAAGATAAGCACCAAGGCGACCACCGTAACTAGAATTTGAAATATCATATGCTTAGTATACTATACTAAATTTTTTACGTGGAATGATACTACGCGGAAGTGATGGCGTAGATCAATTTTTGAGCGGTTATAACTGACAGTTTTTAAATACAGTTTACGCCGGCTTAGTGTACAAAGTTTTATACACGTGGCGATTTTGCCAGAGGAAATAAATATTCAACAAAAACAAAGCATCTGCCATGCTTGCTCCTGCGGTAAAGAGTCCGCCATCAAGGAAAGCATGGAAGCAGATGATGTTAACGGTAACTGGAAGAATCAAAAGGGAAGCAAGTGCCATGCGGTTGGTGAGTATCAATCCAATAGAAACCGCAAACACGATTGCCTGAATGTACATGATGTATTTTGTACTGTAGAGCACCATAATGAAATCAAATGCCTGTGGCGTGTTGTACAAATCTGGTGTTGGTGCAGGAAAGACGCCAAGTGTGCCAAGAATAGGGCTGACCAAGAGCAGGGCGAGGATTACTCGTAAGACAATGTTGAATATTTTCATATGGGCAAAGTATATCATTTATTCCTTATGCATTGTAGCCGTGATTCGATGTATTGTTTTCCATGTTCGCGTCGTAAGTGCCTTGCCATGTTTCTTTTTAATGTTTGTCATAAACTCAGGCGTTCCGTTCTGATTAAGATTAAGTACGGTGCAAAGTTCCTTCTGACGGTCTTTGAAGAAAGTGACAATCAGGTAATTAGGTTTTTCATCCTTGATGCCTTTAAACGGATTGCGCGCAACAAGCGCTTCAATTTCTTTTTGGCTTCGAATCATTGTTGCGCTCGAAAAGCCAAGCTGTTTCAACAGCGCAGCTTCAATCTTCTTCTCAAGCGCAGCGGGATTTTTTGAAAGGGAGTCAAAAACAACGTTGCCGCTGGCGATTACGGTACGAACGTTCGTAAAACCAAGACGCTCAAATACCTCACGCAATTTTTCGCCTTTCATATTTGGATTGGTGGGCATGATGCCGCGCAGGAGAGCAACGTATCTCATACAATGGTGAATTTGCTAAGCAGCTACGAATTCAATCATCCACTCAATGCCATACTTATCTCGAAATGATCCATAATACGAACCCCATGCGCTATCGCCCATAGGATATTCAACTTGTCCGCCTGCTGAGAGACCAGTGAAAAGTTTGTCTGCTTCTTCTTTTGTTTCCGTAGTAACCAAAATCTTGCTTCGATTTTCCTGTTCGTTTACTTTGCCCATGAATGATGGCACATCATTTCCGATAAGCATGCTGTCCTTGCTGATAGGCAATACAATACGCATTAATTTTTCTGCTTCTGCTTCCGGAATCTGGAATTCGGGACTGGCGAGTTCTTTGAAGCGGATGATCTTGGTAAACTCGCCGCCAAATACTGATTTGTAAAATGTGAACGCTTCCTCGGCGTTGCCGTTGAAATTAATCCATGGGTTGATAGTCATGCGCCAAGTATACCGCATCTATCTCTTTTAGACGATGGTATGTTAAAATCGATGGTATCAATGGCTGCCAAAAAAAATTTTAAAAATATATACCTCAAAACTTTCGCTTGGAGTATTTTGGCAGCAGTGGTTTGCATTATTGTCGTATATTCTCTAGGATACGTTGGCATATTCTCAACTTATTATGATGCGGCTAACCCAAATATAAAAAGCGAAATTGTTGAAGCTCCAAAAGCAGTGCCGGTTTTGGACAAGGCAGCGTATGATGCAAAAATGCTGCAGCTCGCAAATCTTCCTCCTCCAAAGGTTGTTCCAACCACTTCCGCGGATACTACAGGCACAACATCTACACCTACTGTTCCTCCAAAACCTGAGCCGCCATCATTATGGCCCGTAAAAGCTGCCTATCCGCTCCCAGGAGCCATTCTGCCATTCAAACGCATTGTTGCATATTACGGCAATTTCTACTCGACCAAAATGGGCGTTCTGGGCGAATACGAACCCGAGGTTATGTTGGAAAAATTGCGAGGCGCAGTGCATGAATGGGAAACTGCCGATCCAACGACTCCAGTTATGCCTGCCATCGAATACATTGCAGTGACGGCGCAGGGAAGTGCTGGCTTTGACGGCAAATACCGGGCCCGTATGCCGTTCGATCAGATCGACAAGGCGATTGATTTGGCGAAACAAGTGGATGGAATTGTGATCATCGATATTCAAAACGGATTAAGCACTGTCCAAGAGGAAATTCCGCTGCTCGAATCATACCTTAAACTTCCGCAGGTTCACTTGGCGCTTGATCCGGAATTTTCGATGAAGACAGGAAAACGGCCGGGGAGTATTATTGGCACAATGGACGCGACAGACATCAATTATACCGCGGATTATTTGGCATCTCTGGTGAAGCAATACAATCTTCCCCCCAAAATACTTGTCGTACACCGTTTTACGGAGCATATGGTAACTCATTCTGAAAACATCGTGCCGCTTCCCGAAGTGCAGATCGTAATGGATGCAGATGGATGGGGACCGCCACTCTTGAAAACTAATATTTATAAAGCAGTCATCAGTAGCGAACCGGTTCAATTCGCCGGCATCAAATTGTTCTACAAAAATGATCTTCGTGCGCCCTCAACTGGGTTACTCACGACATCACAGGTGTTAAAGTTCTCACCACAACCGAGCTTCATTCAGTATCAATAAAGTTTCCTATGAACTCAGTAAAAAGAGCGCTATAAGCGCTAGAAAGATACCGACATATTGTTTGACGGTTATGGCTTCCTTGAAAAAGAAAACGCCGAGAATAATCAATAGCGCTTCGCCGGCCATTAGCCATACAGTGCCTGGAACGGTAATGTTTTTGTCTATTCTGATTGCTAAGAACCAAAATAAGAGCATGACGTTGTAGCTGATGAAAGTAAGAATAGTGAAAATAATTTTTCCAGAGTTTACATTCGATGAGAGTTTTACAAAGACATCGCCGCCAACCTCGAACAGGAGAGACATACATATGAAAAACCAGACTTTTCGTTGCATGGTCAGATCATACCATGAGTATGCATGTAATAAAAAAGGCCGGTATTTTTGTATACCTGCCTAAACTACTTTGTTATATTTGTTGCCACATATCATCAAGTATCTTTTTTGCGTCAGCGTAACTTACGCAATTGTGGTACAACCATAATGTTGCCAGAAAATGAGCACGCGTATCTGTATCAAATGTTTTGTCGTATTGTTTATAGACCTTCATTTCTACTTTGATTGCCTCAAGCTCTTCATTTAAGCAAAAGCTTTTAGAAAAGAAGTATAGAAAAAGAAATTTCACCAACCCTATAGCTGCTGCTCGCTGAATATGTACAATTTCGTGAGCAATGATTGCCTTGGTGTAAGGTGTTTGCTCATTGTTTATAAATTCATTATAACGGTCCTGATTGAGGAATATATATTGAGCGATAGCAAAACAGACATTTTTGGGCATGATGTTAAGGGTGACTAGCCATTCGGGTACTTTTCGGATATAGATGTTCGGCATAACAATTTGGTGAATGATTATAAAAAAATATTTTTATTAGTGAGCAGGAAAGATATGTCTTCCAACACGTGTAACTAATACCTGCAATGTAAAATAACTTTAATAAAAATTACATTACAATACTTTGAATACTTAGTCAAATCTTCCTTCTTGGATTTTGACAAACCATAAAAACCTTGTATAGTGAGCAAAACTAATTGAAATGAGTCTAAAAATCAATGAGCAAGGATTGCTTCTAAAGACAGACGGTCAGATTGACCGTTTTATGATAGAAAGCCTTGAACAGATACGAGGATATAAGCCTCAGAAACTACGGCTAAGCCAGCACGACATTTACAACAATTTTGTAAAAGCCAAGACAGGGGAAGATATCAGTATATCCACTTCCAGAGACCCCTTTGTTGAGGTGACCGGCTATCCACTCAAAACGTTCGCGTTGGACCGATTCAAATCATATCCAACTTCTCCGACTGTATTGTCAGCTACGACTGACCTTATGCCGTTTCGCTACCTGCGTACAGCAAGAACCATTCAGTCGAACTATGAGAAATATGGCAAAGAGTTCAAATTGAAAAACAAAGAAGTTATAACATCAACTTTCCGCTTTCCGGCTGGACCGCTCACTCTTAAAAACAGTCCGTGGAAATTCAATTATGCGGCAAACGATCATACCTTTTCAAAAAAAGGTCACCCGGAACTTGTTTTGATATATGGGTTACTTTTTCTTGATGAAGAGCCAGTGCAGCTTTTGAGAGAAACGCCGGAATTTGAAAGCATATACAGGTTGCTACTGATCATCGTCAACGAATTCAGTCACGATTATGTCGGACACGGCAGCGTTGATTTTATTATTAACGATACACCCGAGGCGAACATATATGCATTCTTAGATGATACGGATGCTGATGTGTATGCGAGAACTCTTTCCGAACTTCGAAAACAAAGCATTGCCGGCAGTCGTATGGCGAACATATTTGATGAAGTTCGTCAGCTTAATCTGTACATGCGGTTTATCGAGGCATGCATACGAAGAAATAATAACTACCTTAACGAAATTTCTGAGAATGCCCAAACGTTCTTCGAACTTCTGCAAACTGCTACCAGGAGAATGGCGCGCAGTCTTGGTCCGCAAGTATATACATTTTTTGGCCAGATATATTTATTCTGTGCTGCAAGAATGTTGCCGGCCCACTATCTGCATGCCGTTGTCGGTACGGAACAAGTACGGTTGCTCAAGGATTTTATTGAGAATAATGAGTTCGAGCGCACGCTTAATATTCTTTCCACAATTGGCAGCGGTCTGATTGTTCCCAAACAAGGATATGGTAAAAATGTGACCTCATGCGGTATGGATGACATAGCATACTATATGGACCATAGAACCATCTTTATGAATGTGTTCAATAAGCTTATGAAATAGTGATATAGAAATACATAGCCCGGGTAAACCATTACCCGGGCTATTTTTTTTACCCTGAATTTGTTCTTCTCTTTTAATTATTCAGACATGGCATCTGTTCATACTATGTGATTTTCGATATACTTTCCGCATATGCAAATTGAATTAACGACTCTTGTACATGCAATCGGATTATTCCTATTCATCGCCGGATTCATAATTGGACTTGGCGCAGTAACGGTAATCGACATCCACGGATTCTTGGGTCGCACATCGAGCTACTGGACCGAAGCAACCACTCGGACACACAAAGTCACCAAACCACTCATCTGGGCCGGAATAATTCTTGCGCTCGTTGGCGGTTTCATTTTTTACCAAGGCGAAAGCTTTTCAGGTATTCCGCTTATTCATGCAATCATTGCACTTGCGCTCATCATCAATGGATGTTTCTTGTCGTTTGTCGTAAGCCCATTCATGCTTAAACGAGAACGAGAGGGGCGCTCAGGGGAGTTGCTTCCACAATCATGGCAGATGAAAATTATGGCAAGTCTGATCGTTTCTGATATCGGCTGGTGGGGAGGACTGGTTCTGTTGGTGGTGTATATAGTGAATAAATAAGACCTTACATAAAGATAGGACACATAAAGAAATATCCGGGGTAATTTTGACTTTATTAAAAAACGTGGTAAATTAATAAAAATTTTTTACCATGATAACAATCGAACCAATGAACGGTTTGCGCGGTTGTACCGCGAACTGTGGAACCTGCCCACCATCTATTAAAACTCTCCGTGGCTCACATGACGCGATGGACGCCTTTATTAAAAGGCTCGTGGC
>CAZHUT010000005.1:0-31586 GCA_964535545.1 uncultured Candidatus Saccharibacteria bacterium
GGAGGCCTGGGATAATTGTCTTGTCGATTTTCTTATCAAACTCGCGGGCATCTTTCTTTACAAAGATAAGCGCTGAACGAGGACCACGGAGGGTTTTGTGAACAGTTGTCGTCACAACGTCTGCATATGGAAACGGTGAGGGATATACTCCTCCGGCGATCAAGCCAGCGATATGTGACATATCTACCATAAGAAGCGCGCCGGCCGCATCAGCGATCTCGCGGAATTTTTTCCAATCAACAGTGCGAGGATATGCGGTGAAACCCGCAACAATCAGATTTGGCTTTTCAGCGACTGCCTGCTCTTTTAATTTTTTGTAGTCGAGCAAACCAGTCTGTGGATCGACTTCATACTGAACTGGCGTCCAGATTTTTCCCGTCATGGAAACAGGTTGCGCGTGCGTGAGGTGTCCGCCGGATGAAAGCTTCATGCCCATGATCTTGCCGTGGATTGGCACGAGCGCCGAATACACTGCCAAGTTTGCAGGTGAACCGGAAAGCGGTTGGACATTCACATGCCAGTCACTTGCTTTCAATTTAAAAAGTTTCAGCGCGCGTTCCTGAGCCAATGATTCGACTTTGTCGATCACTGCATTGCCACCATAGTAGCGGCGGCCGGGATAGCCTTCTGCGTATTTGTTTGTGAGACTTGAACCGAGCGCAATGAGCACATCTTTTGAAACATAGTTCTCGGATGCGATGAGGTTGATGACACTCTTCTGACGTTTCTCTTCTGCCTTAATTAATTTTTCTACTTGTTTGTCTTTCATAATGGATAACTTGGAAAATAAACGGCGTAGCCGTAATTAGTGAATAAGTATTGAGAAGAGAAATTTGTTAGATCATAAGCCTGTTCGAGATTATGGTCTCAGTATAACAAAAATGCCCCTTTCGCAAAATGGGCATTTTTGACCTTATTTTATGAGTTATTTGCCGAGCAGATATCCCCCATCAACCGCATAATCATTCCCTGTCATGAATGCAGCCTTGTCTGAAAGGAGGAAACAAATCATCTCGCCAACGTCGGAAGGATTGCCGAGGCGACCCATTGGAACTTTTTCATTTGCCGCACGCAGGTCGGCTGACCAGGTCTTGGCAATGTCGGTATCAATCGCGCCGGGTGAAATAGAATTCACGCGGATCGTAGGACCAAGCTCTTTTGCAACCGTCTCTGTGAGGTTTACCAATGCTGCTTTGCTTGCCGAATACACAACTCGGCCGCTTACTACTCCCTGTTGATGAGCGCGCACCGAAGCAATGTTTACGATTGACCCTCCGCCATGTTCCTGCATGTGCGGAATAAGTTTTTTCATGAAGTAGACTGGCCCCATGAGATTGATATCGAAGACATGTTTCCATTCTTCAAGCGTTGATTCCATAAATGTTGCCCGAGTTCCCGTCGCCGTAACGACACCGGCAACGTTGGCCAAGCCATTGATCACGATATCTTTTGCAAACAAGCGATCGATTTCTTTTTCGACAGCCTGCTGATCAGTCACGTCACAGACAATGTATTCGCAACCAAGCTTATTCACGCACGCCTTCACGTCATCATTATCCGTTCGGCTATGCAATATCGGTGTACCGCCATACTGCTTCACCAATTTGGCCGTAGCGAAACCAATACCATTCAGTCGTGATGAACCAGTGATAAGAATCGTTTTACCTTCGAGCATATTTAGTGAGAAATCATTCCATTAATAGAAGCGCGGGTAGCAGCATCGAGAGCACCGGTTGCAGTCAAACCGTTCGCGGCCTGGAATTTCATCAAAGCATCACGAGTCTTCGGACCAAACACAACCACTTCATCGCCCTTCGAACCAAGACCGGTCGCGACAATTGGAAAGCCGTTGTTATTTAAAAAGATCTGAAGGTACTTCACATCGATTTTAATTGAACCAATCTTGAGATCAACAAGAAATTGAAAACCTACAGGCAGGCCCTCTGTGTTTACTATACGCTGAGGTGAAGTTGAAACTTCTGCTGGAGTTTGCAAGTTTGGAATCAGATTATAAGGATTGTTAACATCTGAACCAACAGAAGCAGTAACTGGCAATGGCGGAACAAAACCACCTTGAGGAGCTTGTGATGGGGTGTCTTCACAACCCTCGCCTTCCCATTGACCTTCAGCCAATGAAACGGCAGGAATAAGCAGTGCGGCCACAAAGAGTGCCGCAAGGGCACGAATATATCTTCGGTCTTTCATGAAATGAAGTATGTACCAAATACCCGCCCAATGCAATATTGCATTGGGCGGGTATTTTTTACTGGCAGATTAACCTCGAACAAACGTCAACGCTTTCCCTTTCTGATTCGCACGACCAGTTCGGCCGATGCGGTGAACATATGTGTCATATGTCTGAGGGATGTCGTAGTTAATGACGTGTGTCACGTTCGGAATATCGAGACCGCGGGCAGCAACGTCAGTAGCGATCAAGATACTGATGTCGTTTTTCTTGAATGATTCAAGCGTTCGAATACGTTCGCGGTTTCGCTTATCACCGTGAATTGCACCAACTTTGAATCCTCGGGCACGAAGTTCTTTTTCAAGTTCATCCACATCGCGCTTTGTTTCGCGGAAGATGAGCGTCTTGCTTGAACCTTCAGCAATGAGGATGTCATGGAGCTGATCAATTTTCTTGTTACGGTCAGTGACGCGAACAACGTCCTGGTCAACGTTCTTTGAAGTATCGCGGACGACAACTGAAATAGAAACCGGATTGTTGAGATATTTTTCTGTCAGCTTTTTAATTTCCGGAGAAAGTGTTGCTGAGTAGAACAATGTCTGACGTTCAGGTGCCATAAGCTTCATGACGAATTCCATATCATCACGGAACCCCATATCAAGCATTCGGTCTGCTTCATCGAGTACAATACTCTTGAATGTATCGAGCTTCAATACTTTCTGGTCAATCAAATCGCGAACGCGACCTGGAGTACCGATGATGAAATTAACACCACGCTTGATTTCACGAATCTGGCGATTGATTGGCATACCACCAGCACAGCAGACGGAATAGATGCCGACAAATTTTACGCAGTCATGCAATTCCTTTTCGATCTGAAGTGCAAGCGCGCGTGTTGGAGCAAGCACAAGCACCTGTTCTTTTTTGTTATTGATTACTTTCTGGATCAACGGCAACAAAAACGCTGCTGTCTTTCCAGTTCCAGTGTTCGCCAAACCGAGAATGTCTCGGCCTTCAAGCGCAGCCGGAATCGTCTGGTCCTGAATCGGCATTGGATTTTCGAAACCTTTCTTTTCGATTGCAGTTTTCAATTTTGCATCGAAAGGAAAGTCAGCAAATTTGTGCTTTGCAAAATATGGCTTTGCTTCAACATGCTCAGCCTTGCGGATGAACTTTGAAGTATCAATTCGCTCAGGATTGCCACCGCCTCGTCGGCCGCGACCACCACCAAATGAACGACCGCCACCAAAACCGCCACCTGATTTGCCAAATGGCTTACCAGATCGCTTGAATGGCTTACTGCCAGTTGAAAATTTCTTTCCAAATGGTTTGCTTGCTGATCCAAAAGATTTTTTCGGACCAGAACTGCTACTATTAAATTTCTTCGGACCCCGTGAAGGTTCCGCCCGGAACGACCCAAAAAAGGACGTTCGTTTGCCACCTCCCTTTTTTGGGGCGGCTGAATGCTTTTGTGCAAACATATTGTGTTGTGTCATGGTAACCAGACCACGACGCACACGCGTACAGCTGATTCCACAAGCGCATCCTCGATTAAATAAGAGTGAGAATGATGTATTGAAAGTAACATTTTTTGCAAAATTTGTCAAATAAAAAAGCCGTCCGGGTAGTCCAGACGACAATAAAGTCTTGCTTTTTAAGCAAATGTATTATTTGGGGTTTTGAAGTAAATATTCAGTAAATATGGAGCCAAGGGCAAGTGTAACAATCATAAAGATCACTAAAATGGCAAGGAATAGCCTCCACGCTCCGTATATTTTTTGTGCACGCACCTCCGGGTCTTTGGCAGTATTGGCAATAAGAAATGCGCTTCCAATTGTCATAATGATTACTACCGCAACCAAAAGGTCATATGCTACTCCAATATGCAGAATATCGGGCCGTTTAAGCTGTGTAATTTTGTAATACCAACGGCTAGCCATTAGAAAGTTAACAATCGCTACCGCAATGGTAACAAGTTTAAGATTGCGTAATCGGATTGTGATATCCGGAGCAAGAACTGCTTCTGCAGTCGGTGTAGTCTGTTTCATGGCAAAAAATTTTAGATAATCTAACACGAAGTAATTATAAGGTCAAATTAGAAACTCACTTCCCTTTCTGATACACTCAGAACATGGAACAGCACGTCGATACTATTTATCTCAAACTTCTCCAGAAACTGCTGGATGAAGGCGTCGAAAAAACTGACCGCACGGGTACAGGAACAAAAAGCTTCCTGGGCTACCAAATGCGGTTCGATCTCTCAAAAGGCTTCCCCCTTCTCACTACAAAAAAGGTTCCAATGAAGGCAATCATTCACGAATTGATTTGGTTCGTTCGAGGCGATAGCAACTTAAAGTATCTGGCTGATAACAATGTGCACATCTGGGACGAATGGCCATTCAAGGCGTATCTGATCCGAAACAATATTCCAGTTCCGGCTACAGGATCAGAGGAATGGAATACAGGCATCAAAGAATTTATTGAAAAAATTAAAACCGATGAAGCCTTTGCCAAAGATTACGGAAACCTTGGGCCGATTTACGGCTACCAGTGGCGCAATTGGCCTACTCCAAACGGCGGACATATCGATCAGCTCAAAAATGTGATCGAGCAGATCAGAAAAACTCCTGATTCCCGACGCATGATTGTTTCAGCCTGGAATGTTGCCGACATCGACGAAATGGCAAAAGCCGGTCTTCCTCCATGCCACTGTCTCTTTCAATTTTATGTTGCTGATGGAAAACTTTCCTGCCAGCTGTATCAGCGCTCATGCGATACGTTCCTCGGCGTGCCGTTTAACATCGCTTCATATTCCCTCCTCACTATGATGATTGCGCAGATCACCGGACTCAAACCTGGTGAATTCGTCTGGACTGGCGGCGATGTGCATCTATACTCAAACCACGTTGAGCAGGCAAAAACTCAGCTTGCGCGCGCGAACGATATCCGTCCGATGCCGACTATGAAAATAAATCCAGACGTAAAAAATATTGAAGACTTCAAGATCGATGATTTCGAGCTCGTCGACTACAACCCGCACGAGAGCATCAAGGCGCCGATTGCGGTATAATTACCCATATGCAGCAGACTGTCCAAGATTACAAGGACATGATTCGAAAGATCAAAGAACTTCTTCTTCGGAAAAAGGATCTTTTTAAGTCCCTGCGCTCACGGCTAGAAGAAAAGAAAATAGAAAAGATTAAGAACGAAATGTATGGAAACGAATAAAAACGAGCAGCAGGCAGGCCAAGAACAGAATAAGGAAATTGCTTCGAAGGAAGTTTCTTTGGATACGCTCGAAAAAGATCTCTCTTCTGTCTCACAGGATTTTCTTCATGCCGAAAGCAAATTTGAAGAGAAGCTTGCCACCAGCTATTCAACGGGAGAAATTGCTGAGGCGAAAAGTGAAATTGGATACGATACAAGTATTAATGAAATAAATTCTGAATTTAATGAAGCTACCGGGACAGCTGGCGGAGCGCCGGAACAAGCAGCCATGCCTGAGGCAGTACCGATGTGGAAGCAGCGTAAGGAATTGGAAAAGCAAGAACTCCAGGAAGTAGGCGAAATTGCGTACGATTTTATTCGCGAACACTGCAAGGCGTTGGGTGTAGATGTTGGAGCGTTCTCAAAAGACGCGATTGATTGGGACGAAGTAAACGGCAATTCCAAAGCCCACTACAGCTACAAGTTCAATCACATCATGACAAAAAGCTCTTCCCTGCACGTACTCATCCATGAAGAAATGCACTACGCTGCTTCGGCAAAAAACAGCGAGGCTGGCAAGATTGCTGCCGAAGAAGGCACTGCTCCGGAAAAAAGATGGTCCAAAACTGGATTTGTATCAACGTGGGGAAAAAGCGAAGAAAACGCTTACAGCAACTTCCGCAGTTTAAATGAAGCCGTTACGGAAAAAATGGCTCGTGAAATCCTTGGTAAAAACAAAGATCGATTTGAAGAAGAATATAAAAAAAGAAATTTCAAATCTATTGAACAGAAAAAGAAATTTGCCCAGGATTATTACGACCAGCAAAAAGCAGAATGGGACGCGAATAGTAAAGACATGTATGCCTTGTATGAATGGGCTAATGATGGAGAGACCTATGAGGATTTTTATAACTCAAAGCTTGCAGATTTCGAAAAAAGTTTCGAGAATACTAACGATAAAATCCCTTTCAACCCAGATGTACTAAAAGACGTAGAAAAAGTGTATGAAAATGAAATCAATATTTTTGATGCTATGCTTGATAAGCTTGCCCGCCATCGAGCAACGACAGAACAAATTTCAGAAAGTGAGGCATATACAAAGGAATGGACTGAACTGCAGCAGGCATATTTACAAGGAAATACAATGGCACTTCGCAGGATTGACCAAGTCCTGGGGCCAGGAACATTGCGTGAATTCAACGAGATTGACCTGAAGTTGGCAAAAACTAATGATACAGCTTATGAGGAATATCACAAAAAAATAGATGCTTTAATGGCAAAGCTAAAGTCTTAAAAATACTGCGATTGACTTTACGCATCCATACTATATAGTCAGGAAAAATAACCAAAGCAATGAACACAGCTGAAAAGAATCAGCTCATTGCTGATTTCCGCCAACACCCCGATACAGAATACGAGAAACTTGTTGGTTCAATCATTGAAGCAACACAGGAGTATTCTTTTTACAACCGCATTCGTTTTGAGTGTTCCACATCGTGCAATTCAGACGGATTGCCTGAAACCTGTTGTGGTGCCGGACATAAAGGCTGCACCAACACCTTAGTCCCTATTGGAACACGTATGCGACTCGAAGAATTTAAGCCTGGACCGTACCCAGTATTTATCATCACTATCAACACTCAAAAATTTATATTTCACTGGAGAAGATTATCCATGGCCTTTCAAGATAAAAAACTCATATTTAAAGATACTGCCTAGAAGTGGTTGCCCTGCAATCACTTTTTTATTTTGTCGCATTCCACGCGATCTCAAACAATCCTCGCTGTGTTTGAGCAAGCTCTTTGTTTTCAACCATCAAGACAAAAACGGTTTCGCCAAATGAAAAATACATAATCTTGTTTCCGATGATAAGCTGATCAGTGAAGCCGAATTCTTTGCCGGGAACGTATTTGATCTTGTGGTTCTTTCCCAAGTGCGACTGCATATCCTGCGCCCATTTCCTTGCCACTTCCCCTCCATACACAAGTTCACGAATTTTCGGGTCGCGGAGCTCGGCGATCATTTTATTGTACGTGCGCAATACTTCCGGAAACTGCTCCTGAAGAAATGTCACATCGCCAAACCATAAACCTTCTTCCTTATTTGATAGCAAAGTGTAAGCTTCGCGGTACGCTTTCTCAATACCCGCAACACCTTCAAACATCTGCACTTTAGGCTTCTGTGAATCCTTGCCATAACGAGCCAGGAGTTCCGGCATACTCTCTTCTACTTGATGCGCACGGTACTTCGTCAGTTCTGCCAATCGTCGCGGATGCGCTGCGGCATAGAATTTCTTCTTCCCTTTTACTACACTCGATGCCAGACCGAGCAATTCAAGTTCTTCAATAATCAAGTACACTGTCGGACGCTTCATGCCGGCCTGCTTGGCAATGTCGGTCATTTTCGCTTCTCCAAGATCAAGCAGTGCCAGATACACAAACGACTGCTTTGGCGAAAGACCAATTTTTTCAAGTGTTTTTTGAATATTCATACTTTGAATAGTATAGGCTCAGTGTTACAAAATGTCAATATTTTTGACGAAAAAAATGTATTTTGCCAATAAAACCATACAAAACAAAGCTTTTTTTGAGTTAAAAATGAAATATACTTTGACGTTTATAGTTATATATTGTATGATTTATAAAAATAAAGCTTATGTGCGCTTGCCAAAACAAAAACAGAACGATTTGCAGTTTGAAGCATTCCCTGCTCCGTGCAGTCGGTAATAAAGAAACTGCAAAAAATATACTCAGCAATCCGGATTTGGACACCGAACAATTGGCGATCTTGGGAGAGGTCATCGACGGTAAGACTGTCCGCGAACACATCCAGGCATATGCTGCCCTACCAGAATTCAGTTTCCTAGAATTCATTGCGCTGAAAGAAAAGATTTTAAATTGTCGAAATAACTTATCCTCGGACTACCTTTTTGAAAAGCGTAGTCCTCATTCTTTAATTCGTAAGCTATCGCTTGTGGGTTAATTATGAGAGAATAACAGTATAAACCTATGGAAACAAAAAGTTGCCAGAACTGTAAAAAAGATTTCATCATCGATCAGCGGGATCAGGACTTCTACAAGAAAATAAATGTCCCCCACCCTACCTGGTGCGCACCATGCCGATTTATGCGACGCATGCTGACCCACAATGTCTGGACGGTGTATTTCCGAAACTGTGACAAATGCGACAAGCGTATTCTTTCAATGTACCACAAGGACAAGCCGATCAAGGTCTATTGTAATGAATGCTGGTGGGGCGATACGTGGGATGGAACAGAATACGCAATGGATTATGATCCGAACCGTAATTTCTTTGAACAGCTACACGAACTCTCTCGCAAAACTCCATGGGTAGCCCAGGAAGTGATCGCGCCCTCGATGGTTGGATCGGAATACTGCAACGGCGCTTCATACCTCCGCAACTGCTATCTCACCTTCTGGGCAGACTACTGTGAAAACGTAAACAACTCTTCAATCATTCTTGAATTGAAAGATTCTTCGGACTGCTTGCGCGCCCGTGAGACGCAGCTCTCGTATCAATCAATCGGTATCAATAAATGTTACCGGACATTCTTTTCTGAAGAATGTGATGCGTGCACTGATGTGTGGTTCTCCCGAAACTGCTACAACTGCACCAACTGTGTCGGTTGTGTGAATTTGCGCGGAGAATCATACTGCATCTTCAATCAGAAATATTCAAAGGAGGATTATTATGTGAAATTGGCAGAACTCGGACTAGATTCTCGCGACAAGCTCAAGGAAATGGAGGCAGCGGCACATACGTTTTGGCTCTCAAAGCCATACCGCGAATATACGGGTAACTCGCTCAACTTGAACGTCACGGGTGAATATGTTTTTGAATCGAAAAATTCTCAGGATCTGTATCTCTGTACAAGCACCGAAGAATCCCGTTACTGTCAGTTCGTCACTGTGCCTACGGTAAAGGAATCATATGACTATTCAGGTTGGGGAGCCAACGCACAACTCATATACGAATCCCACTCAAGTGGTGAAAACGTCAGCAACGTGAAATTCTCATACTGCGGCTACACGGAAAGTATGGATGTGGAATATAGCATCTGGACTATTGCCGGAAAAGACAATTTCGGCTGCGTGAACCTGAAGCGCAAGAAGTACTGCATCCTGAACAAGGAATATTCAAAGGAAGAATACGAAAAACTTCGCGCGCAGATCATCGAGGATATGAAAAAGAATCCGTATGTCGACGAAAAAGGCCGCGTCTGGAGTTACGGTGAATTCCTGCCGACAATGTTTAGTTTGTTTGGCTATAACGAATGCAGCATGATGAAATTCGCGCCAAAAACAAAGGAAGAAGCTTTGGCTGAAGGTCTGCCTTGGTTTGACGCGGAAAAGGCAGAACACGCACCGACTATCGATGGTGATGCATTACCTCAGACTATTGCTGAAACCGACGAAAGCATCTTGAATGAAATCATTGGCTGTTCAGATTGTGGACGAGGTTATAAAGTCGGCCAGATGGAATGGACGCTGCTCAAGAAGATGGAATTGCCACTGCCATCAAACTGCCCTCAGTGTCGCATCAATAAGATGTTCCGACGGCTCAACCCTATCGCCCTCTTCAATCGCAATTGCGCAAAATGTAGTAACAAGATCACGACAGCATTTGCGCCAGAACGAAAAGAAATCGTCTATTGTGCGGATTGTTACCAGAAAGAGATGGCGTAATCGGAATGCTAGAAGAGGAAGTAAAATGCGGCCCGCGCTTCGCGCGGGCCGCTGCTTTTTATTTAA
This sequence comes from uncultured Candidatus Saccharibacteria bacterium, assembly GCA_964535545.1. Lineage (GTDB taxonomy): Bacteria > Patescibacteriota > Minisyncoccia > Phycocordibacterales > UBA9973 > DALYCO01. The sequence continues at coordinate 10,165 of CAZHUT010000005.1, forward strand.
CAATACACACTTTTCTTCTCACCCTTCCCTGCACCACCACATACAATCCCGTTTCAGGCTTATTAACTTCTCTGCCCAGCAAATCATAATAATTCGCTTCCAAAGCATCTGAAGGAATCTCTTCAATGCCAGTCGTGGTGCAATTATTTTCTACTCCCGGTGAAGGAACCATTCGCTTGATCATGTTCCCGCAAAACCCAACAGACTCACCTATCTCTACGCCATCAAATGTCATTCCATATGCCATGGTGCTATCAGGTCGCCATAACTGAAGGAGTCCGAATGAGCGAGGTATTGGAAAAGGAAGTCCGAGAACAGTAAATTCAGCCGGAGGGATCAGTAAAGAGTCTACGCGGAATTTTAATGAATCCATAGGGTCGTTGGTAAAAAACCAGCCGGAAAAATCTGTAGTATCGGACCGGCAATTGTAAAGCTCAACCCATGTTTCGCCATATTCTCCTTCTGGCAAAATTTCATTCATGAGGATTGGTAGGTGCTGACTGGTGTCGTTGAAAAGTTGACTCGTACCACAAACTATTGGCTGGGCACTACATTTGTCGCCACAGAAGCATAGAAAAAGAAAAAGTAATTTTTTCATAGAATTTTTTACAAAGAATATCGGACTTAGATAAAAAAATACTTAATTGTATTTCAAGAAAATATGTGGTTAAATTCAGAAAAAGAGCCGCATGAAACATTTAAAAGATACAGAACTCGTTACTCTCTACATTAATGGGCAAAATCAGGCCTTTGGAATAATGATTGATCGTCACAGTACCGCAGTGCTTAGAGCCATACTTAAGTACGGTATAGATACTGCAACAGCAGACGATATAGCCCAGGAGGCCTATATAAAAGCCATGAATGAGATACAGGCTGGTAAATTTAAAAACGACAATTTTAAAGCTTGGCTTCTCCGTATCGCTGGAAATTTAGCGGTGGATTATCACCGGAAAAACAAGCGCAGCCATACCAACTTGCTTCAGGACGAACTTGATACTGATGAGCAGGACACAAACCAGCCGCTCACGCTTATTGAGATACTACCTACTGCGTATGAAAACCCTGAGGAGGTAACAATATTTGCTATCGACTATTTGCAAAAGTATGGAAAAAAATTATCTACCATACATAAGACAGTAGAACGATTAATTAAAACCTTGCCGGAAGAACAGCAGCGGATTATACATCAACGTTTTTTTGAAAACATACAATTCAAGGAAATATGCAAAATTGATGACTTGAACATAAACACGGCTCTGGGTCGGGCACGCTATGCCCTCATTAACTTGAGAAAAGCATATGAGCGCACCAGACCAACCACTAAAGAAATCTTACAGCTAAAGAGAGAGGGTATTGTGTAGTACCCATATCTCTATCTTCTCTCAGCGACTGCCTAAGCGGTCGCTTTTTTGTCTCGACAAATGCAAGTCAGATGAGGTAGTATTGAATCCATGACCCTCTCCCTCATCGCAGCCATCGGCAAGAATAACGAACTTGGCAAAAACAATACGCTCCTCTGGAACATGCCTGCCGACATGAAGCATTTTCGCGATACGACCCGCGGACATACCGTTATCATGGGCCGCAAGACATTTGAATCAATTGGCCGACCGCTTCCCAACCGCCGCAATATTGTCATTACTCGTGACAATCAATATCAAAAAGATGGTATCGAAGTAGTTCACTCAATGGAAGAAGCGTTGGCATTGGTCAAAGACTCCGATGAAGAAGTCTTCAACATCGGCGGATCAGAAATCTATAAAGTTGGGATGCCATTTGCAGACAAGCTCTACATTACCCACATCGATGGGTCATTTGATGCAGATGCGTTCTTTCCCGAAATCAAAAACACGGAATGGGAGCAGTCTAGTACTGAACCCTATGAAAAGGATGCGGAAAATCCGTACAACTATTCTTTCACCGTCTACACAAAACGTACATAAAAAAATAGCCGGTTAGAATAACCGACTATGTATCGTGCATACCTGTACAGGTACTTTATTGTTTAAGTACAGCCAAACCTGACACAAGTGCTAAGTCATACTTAGCATTCCAGCTATTGGGCAGTGTGAATAGTTTAATGTGATTGCGGGAAGCAAAATCTTCTTCCCAATACGAAACATATGAACCGAGCACTTCGGGAAGCAGAATCAATGCTCCGATTTTTTTTGTTTCCAAAAGCGGCTTGTAAAATTCATCGATAATTGCCAAGCAGTGACCTCCTGAACGATGTTGTTCAAACCATTCATGTTTCAGCTCATTCAGCTTGTGTAAGTAAGGTCGCTCATCAAAAACGTTATAACCAGCCCCGATAAGCACTTCTGTGGTCTTTTCAAATATGGTAAACATATCCTTGGATGCTTCTCCGGGCACTGGAGGGTTTGTTGAAATTGGGTCGCAGATACCTATAGCATTGTCTGGCAGACAACCCAAATCTTTTAAGGCAATTTTTTGAAGTTCAGTAAATGAGGTTGCTGCAGCAATCGCGCGGTTTTGAGATTCGTCTTTGTGCATAATAATCTTGGGTTTTAAATTTAACCCACTCTACCATGTCCACGAACCCAGTCAATTATTTATACAGCTCAGGATGTTTATGCCTGATCAGGGCAAAAATTGCACTCTGCACATATGTACTTGTACGGTTTACCAAATTATTAGTCAGCAATCCGATGATACTTCCCTGCTGTTTTGAATTAGACACTTTGAAAAGATTGTCTGCTGCCTGGCCGAGCTCGACGCCGTTGCGGCGGATATCGTCGGCAATCGGTTTTGGGATTTCGAATGAGGCCGCACGTGCGCGGCCGATTGAGCCATCCTGAGATTCGATAACGATGTGACTTGTCTCGAACATATGTTCAACCACATCGATAATGCCGCTTTCTGAAGCAACCCAAAAATCAGCGTCTGGAAAATTTGATTTGCAATCTTTGATGCGATTGAATGCGCCTGACAATGTTTCTTCGTCTGACTTTGGCTGATCTGACACGCCTGATGTTGCTTTATGGCCAACAAACTCAAACTGATCTTCAGGGAAAACCTGTTCAAATGCCTGACGGACCACTTCAATTTTGACTGGGTTCTGTGAACCAACGATGACTTTTTTCATATTACTGGTTTGTATATTCTTCCATTTCTCCCAAAATGACTAATTCTGTTCCCGCTTCTTTAAAAAGATCCTTTGATCGTCCGCCTGCATGATAATCTTTTTCAGCAATCACTTTCGTGATACCGGCAGTGATGATGAGTTTGGCGCATGTGTAGCACGGAGTCATTTTGCAGTAGAGTGTGGCGCCTTTAAGTGTCACGCCATTTCGGGCAGCCTGAATGATAGCATTTTGTTCTGCGTGCGTAGAACGGATACAGTGCTTTGAAACGGTACCGTCTGGATTGGTCATCTCAGCCATTTCATGTCCAACTTCATCACAGTGAGCAATGCCTGGAGGAGAGCCAACATAGCCCGTCGTTAGGATATGGCGACCCATAACAATCACGCAGCCAGAACGGCCACGGTCGCAGGTAGCTCGAGTTGCGGCCACACGAGCGATATTCATGAAGTATTCATCCCAAGACGGTCTCTGGTGGGCTTCGATCATATATGGCTATACTAGCCTATTTTTTGGCTTTTCGGAAGGCTTTGAAACAAAGGAGCATAAAGGTCTTCGGCAGGGTCAATGAAAAGCTCTTTTCGATTCGTATTATTTATGTACTGGACGGGGGCATCGTGAATGACGACCAGAGGCATAGATTCATTTCCCTCACCCATAAGGAGAACTGCGGCCGTTGCCAAGCTATCGGCAACATCGGTGCGAGACAGTTTCAATTTTCTGCCGAACAGATCCGGAGTGCCTCGGTAATCCCGCACGCCTTTAAAACCGGCATAACCAAGCGTTACGCCAACAACGCCGGCCCGAAGCGGCAGTAATCTTGAGTCAGTTATAAGTATGCAAAGTTTCTTTACTTGATAATGTTTCATTAATTTCTTACGCAACAGTATTGCGGATTTCCAGCTATCCTTAGGAAGAAGCAGTAATCGGCCGTCGGCATTTGATTCGTCGACACCGGCCGATGCCATGACCGTTCCATCCTTGATGGTGAGCCAGGTGTATTTTGTCCGCAAGACAAATGAACTTTCCTTGGCAATTATTTCATCTCGCTGTGAGTCGGAATACGGAAAGACAAATCGTCCTTCGGAATACGAAACTATCTTTGAAGTAACAGCGAGAATGTCTCCTTCCTGAAGTTTTGGAATATGTTCAATAATGAACTTGCATAAATCCTCTTTCGGCTGAAATATTCTAGTTTTGATCGGTTTTATAATCATGTTTTTTCAAGAGGTATATGCCAACATACGAGAGCGGCGTATAGGCAATACCCATAATTACTTTGTAAATCCACCATGGGATGATCATGCCGACGAGTGCCGGCCAAGAATACATTCCGGCAAAGGCAACGAGCATGAAGATAACCGTATCGAGAAATTGCGACCAGATATTCGATAGGTTTGAGCGGAGCCAGAAATGTTTTCCGCCGGTTTTCGCTTTGAAGAAAAAGAAAGCCAAGACATCTTGGTATTCTCCAATGACAAAGGCGAGCAACGATGCAATTGAAATCCGGATTGAGACACCAAACATCATGTTGTACGCATCATGGGCCCACATGCTTGATTGGGACCACGGCATGATGATTGAGATGATATTGAAGATGGTGAACGCAAGCGTTGCTAGAAATCCGGCCAGGACAAAATTACGGGCCATATGCTTGCCATACACTTCCCCGATGATATCAGTCATAAGGAAGACGAATGGGAAATAAAAGACGGAAACGGAGAGGTGTGTACCGAACAGAAACGGCATTGTTTTCAAACCAAGCGTATTTGCAGCGATGAGAGCGGTGAGATACAGAACGAGACAGATAAGGATTTTTTTATAATCAGATTGAGTAAATTCCATGAGAGTTTTGTTAATTGCCAACTAAAAAACCGCCCAAGAGGCGGCTTTGTTCGACAAAACAAAATCACCCCTTACGCGGTTGCAGCGCTGACTTCCCCTGTCCAGATTGCTTTGTGGCGAGTGAGTAACATACACCCAGATTAGCAAAATATCTGGAAAAAGCAAAAGCCGGGCGCGCTTCGCGCGCCCGGCTTTTCAAACTAATGTCCACTTATTGTAGTCATCCCGACACTCGGTTGATTGATTGTAAATAAGCCATCAGATGTATCATCAATAACATGCCCATTCGGCTCAACATAGATCACACGTGCTTGATAGAGTCCTTGATGTTGGATAGTTCCAAGATTTGAATAATAGGCAGAAATAGGAATTGTTACTAACTCTGAACCATCATTTATTGTAGTGTATGATGTGCTCGGATTCGTACTAATCACACTAAAAGTATATTGTTGCGCTGAGGGTATCCCGGGATTTCGAAAATCAAATACAAAACCTATTTGAGCATTTGTTGGGATATTACAACTTTTCCAAGAAACTGTTGTTCTTTGACCGGCTACAAAAACCTCTCCGCCATTTGGAGACAAAACTTGGAGAGAAGGTGCCGAATTCACGTTACAGATTGTAGCTGATGTTCGATACTGGCTATTTGCACTTGTCGACACTGATGAATCAGTAGTCACTGCAATCTGAGAACACGGTGAGAATTTCACAATGCGTGCATTCTTCCAATCTGAAATATAGATGTTATTTGCTTTATCAATAGTCATACCAAGCGGATATGAAATCTGGCCGTTACCTGAACCAAATGAAGCAAACTGTCCGAGATAGTTTCCACTCTGATCAAATTTTTGAACGCGATTGCCATGAGCTTCAACGACATAGAGATATCCGTTCGAATCGAAGTGGAGGTCAGCCGGATTCTTAAACTGGCCATTGCCAGTACCTGCTGTACCAAACTGATTGAGGTACACGCCATTTGAGTTGAACACTTGCACGCGATTCGCCTGATTATTGTCTACCACATACACATTACCGTTCGGGGCAATTGCAATACCGCGAAGATCTGAGAACTGTCCATTACCTGTTCCGTATGAACCGAAGGTCAGGAGCATGTTTCCATTTGCATCAAACTTTACAACACGGCGATTATCAATATCAGTGACATACATATTTCCAGACTGATCAAACTTCACTGCGCCCGGATGATTCAAGATCGTGTCACCAAATGTAGCAAGGTGGGTACCAGTTCCAGAGAATTTTACGATGCGATTGTTATATGTATCAGCAACATAAACATTGCCTGAAGCATCGACGCCCAAGCCATATGGACGATCGAGCTGCCCATTTCCTGAGCCATATGAGCCGAATTTCAAGACAAAATTTCCATTTGCATCAAATTTCTGAACGACGTTGTTGTGCGTATCAGGAACATAGATATTTCCCTGAGCATCTGCATCAAGTTCGTACGGCATATCAAACTGGCCATTGCCTGAGCCATATGAGCCAAATTTGCCGGCAAATTGGTAGCCAGATGCCGCACATGATGTTTCAGTTTTTGTTGCAGTAGGAGTAACCGTCGGCACAGATGTCGTTTCTAGACATGGCTTACCAGTAAACGCGTTAAAGCGTGATCCGAGACTGCAACCTGTTTCAGTTGAGCTGCTTGGTCGCAGTGGAGTTACCGGAAACGGAGCAGGAACTTCGGTTGGAGCTGGAATGAGTGCCGCACGTGTGCGAGGGCCAACGGAACCGGTTGCTTCAAGTCCTCGGTCTGCCTGGAACTTTTTTACCGCAGCTTCTGTGGCTCGGCCATAATAACCAGTCACCTCTTCCTTGAGATAGCCGGCGTCCTTGAGTACAGACTGAAGCACTTTAACTTCAGCATCATTGGTGCCTTTTGAAAGCGTCTTGGTAATCACAGCAGGAGGTATAGCAGGTCCAGGAAGATTTGGGTTTTGGCGAATATCAGTAATCATGACTGTGCCAGATTTTTGCACAGACGCAGTTGGGGCAACCGGGTTGCGTAATGCAGAAATGACCTGAGCAGAGACCTGGCTCTGAAGCTCGGCCACCTGCTGCTTCAGGCTAGTGATTTCTTTAAGCAGATCATCGACGGTGACCGCTTTCGCCTGAGCCGCACCGACACACACCATAGTGAGAACCAAAAACGCACCGATATATTTTTTCATGCAAATGGCTTAGTTTTTATAATAGGTTTATTATATCCCTTCCAAAAGTGAAAGGATAGCTACCTATGGAGACGAGCCTATCCAATCCTCCTTACAGTCTGGGTAGCACAAAAGCCCCTTTCGGGGGCTTTGCTAAGTATTAGTCAACGATTGTGAATCCGCCTGAACGAGCTGAGCCTGCAACGATCTTCATTGCTGCTTCGATGTCGTTTGCATTAAGGTCTGGCATCTTGATTTCAGCAATTTCACGAAGCTGAGCTTTTGTGATCTTGCCTACTTTTGAAGTATTAGGCTTGCCTGAACCCTTTTCAACACCAGCTGCCTTTGTGAGGAGGGTGATGACTGGAGGAGTCTTGATTTCGAAATCGTATGTACGATCTTCGTAAACCTGGAGTTTAACACCAACCAACTGGCCAATCTGTTTCTGAGTAGCTGCGTTGAACTTAGTAACGAAGTCACCAATGTTCACGCCGGCCTGACCGAGCGCAGGACCAAGTGGTGGAGCTGGTGTCGCCTTTCCGGCTGGCACCTGCAATTTGATTTTCTTTGTAACCTTTTTTGCTGCCATAAAAATTAAGTAATTGCGGGCCGGAAGTGAGAAGCATTCCAGTCCCCTAACTAAATAGCGTAACGGGGTTAGATTAACACGAAAATGGGGGTTATGCAATAGGTTGTTTTCAGACCCCATAAGAGGCTATAAATGCTATACTTTTTTCATGTCAGAAGTCCTCGTCAAAGACTCCCTAATAGCCGGTAAAGGTGTTTTTGCCACACAAAACATCTTAAAAGATACGGAAGTGCTTGCTATTGATGATTCAAATGAAGTCAGCAATCCTGAGACTGTTCCAGAAGAACACAAGGATCATTTAGACTATTTAGCAAATGGGAAAATAGTACTCATGCAATCTCCAGAGGTATATATAAATCATTCTTGTGACCCAAACACATATGTAAAAACTATTGATGGAAAACGACGCGTTATTGCCATGAGAGATATATCAAGTGGAGAAGAAATAACATATGATTACGCAATTAATGGAGATTACGAATGGGGTGTTCCCTGCAACTGCGGCTCTGCAAATTGCCGCAAAGTAATTAGTCCCAATTTTTGGGACTTACCACTCGAACGTCAAAAAGAATATGCACCATACTTGGATGATTGGTTTGTTGAAAAATATAAAGATAAGGTTAAGGCATTGCTCAAAAATAGTAATTAAAAAACCCGGACAAACCGGGCTTTTTAATTTAGAGTTTTTTGACTTGTGTGAAATCCAATTCCACTGGAGTTTCGCGGCCGAACATTGAGACGAGCACGCGAACCTTTCCACGTTCATGGTCAACTGATTCAACTTTACCTTCGAGATCCTTGAACGGACCATCGCCGATGCGAACAAGTTCGCCGAGACTGAGATCGATGTTGTGCTTTGCCTTAACATCGCCATCCATTGCCTTGAAGAGAGCGTCTACTTCCTGTTTGTTGAGCGGAACTGGGTTAACACCAGCACCAACGAATCCAGTAACGCGAGGAGTGTTTCGAACAACATACCATGAGTCGTCAGTCACCACCATGTCTACGAGAACGTAACCAGGGTATACTTTTTCTTCAACTTCTGAACGCTTTCCTGCTTTGACTTTGATCTTCTTTTCCTTCGGCACAATCACGTTGAAGATTTTTTCCTGCATTCCCATACTATCAATACGCTGCTTCAAGTTACGAGCAACTGCATCTTCGTATCCGGCATATGTGTGGACCGCGTACCAATTGCGCTCCCCTTGTAGTTCTTGTTTTGCCATAGTTTATAAAAGTGAGTTAACTATAATTAATAACCCAAAAGCTTCTGGAGGCCAGTTGAGAATAGGAAATCAAAGAAACCGAGGAGGTATGCAACGATGCCTGCGATGAGGATCACAGCCACGGTATACCAAATAACCTGGCTCTGAGTTGGCCATGTAACATGCTTAAGTTCTGCTTTTGTTTCGCGGAGATATGAGCTGATTGACATAAATAAGTATTTTTAAAAGCCCCGCGGGGCTCTAGATACAGATTACATGAAAACAGCATAGGAGTCAAATGCCTGCCCTGCGAAGCCCCTGGCGAAGCACAGGGGCCCAAATAGCTATATTTGACAAGGCTTAAACCACGGTTTATAATTCGGGCAATATTTTTTCAAACATCCCTTCACTGGGATACAAAAAACAATCACAAGAGAACATGACACATGTGTATCTGGTCTCCGCGCGGGACAAAAATACAGCGCAAAAAGCAGTAGAAACATTAATTAATCAGGCAGTAACCAACGGCCTGGACACCAGAATCTTCCACGAGGGGTCAGACGAAACTGACGAAATCGTGGCTAAATTCGAAGGCAAAATGATTCCGGTGGCCAGCGATTCTGACTTGAAACGTGGAGGCAAACCAGCAATTGAAAGGCTGACAAGAGACCACCCTTCCGATGTGGCAATCATAGTGGTAAACCCTACTACTCATGCTCAATTATTTGAAGCCTACCCACACACACCAATGCCTACTAAAAAAGCAGCACGCAAAAAACGCACTGCGAGCGCAGGCAGCTAATTTCACTCCACACAGTATTGTATTTGCTCACAAAGCAAAATCCCCTGGGTCTTCCAACCTCAGGGGATTTTTTTATCTGCTCTAAAATTCTACTAGCGGATTTCGTAGGTAATACTGACGTTTGATGAGTACTTATTCTCGCCAGTTGGAAGTGGTGCAGCTTCTGGAGCTGCTGCTCCGCCTACGCCGTAGGCCATATCCATTGCCTTTGAGTACATTGGGTATGGAGTATTGCCATTTTCACTGAAGTTGACGATGCGGACGAGCTTAACTCCGAGCTGCTTTGCCAATTCCTGCGCTTTTCCTTTTGCGTCATCGATTGCTTTTGCTCGAGCTTCTGCCTTGATAGCATCATCGTTATCAACGGTAAAGTTTGGACCAGTGATGTTTGAAACACCGAGAGCGCCCAAACCAGTGACGATTGTGCCAGCTTGGTCAGTCTTGCGGACTTTTACTGTAATAGTTTCTGAGACTGAGTAACCGACGAGGACATTCTTGCCGTTTGTCGGTGGGCAGTACTGTCCAGCGAGACATGCAACTGCTTTTTCCTGCCATTCATAACGTGGATAGCCATTATAATCTGAAGTCTTGATATCCTTGTCCGCGATACCCTGAGCCTTCAAATAATCCATGGCCTTCTTCGTAATGTCAGTAACTGTCTTCTGAGCTTCTTCCATTGTCTTTGCGTCCTTGCTTGCAGTGAAGCTAATCTCTGCAATGTCTGGCACGGCGAAGGCCTCCCCTTCTCCAGAAACACTAATAGTATTAGTTGCAGTTGTGCCACTGCCGATGAATCGAACTTCTTTCATGGCGCCAACGGCCTTAAATACAAGAAAGATTCCGAGAACGACGAGTACGAATGCTAATGCTCGCGCAATGCGAGGTGTGTAGTCTCCAAATGGTTGCATATGGTTTTTACAAATTAATTATTAATAACTTATACATATATAATGACGAACTGCTCACCAGGTTCTTACAAAAACAATTATAGCATGCCTACTCATACCTCAATGCTTCAATTGGGTCAAGTTTTGCGGCGTTGCGAGCCGGCAGAACACCAAAGATTAGGCCGATAATTCCGGAAACGCCAACACCAATAACGACTCCTGAAATCGGGACAATGAAATCCCATGCCATGCCGAACGATTGCGCAGCTTTGGCAACAAGAAACGAGAGTCCGGCGCCAAACACAACTCCAAGAACACCGCCGAGGATGGTAAGCATAATGGATTCAACCAAGAATTCATACAAAATATCTTTTGGTTTTGCGCCAAGCGCCTTCTTGAGGCCAATCTCGCCGATACGTTCTGTAACGGCAACATACATAATGTTCATTACCCCTACTCCGCCGACAATGAGCGAGATTGCAGCGATAGCAATCAAGAGGAACGTAATTGCAGACAGAATTGTATTAAACGTATTTAAATTTTCTTCCTGAGTCTGAACTTTGAAATCATCTTTTGCCGGATCATCGATGCGGTGGTTGTGACGCAACACATCTTTCACGTCGAGCGAGGTGATTTCTGCCTTATCCTTATCGATCATCGAAACAACTACATAGAACAAGTGATCGATGCCGACAATTTTTTTCTGCAATGTTTGGACTGGCACAAAGACCTGCTCATCATCATTTGAGAAACCAAAACTGCCACGCTGTTCGTAAACACCGACAACAGTAAAATTCAAATCACCAACGCGTATCATTTTGCCGAGTGGGTCATTTTCACCAAACAAATCAATGGCAATGTCATGACCAAGAACAGCAACTTGCGCCAAAGAATTATTTTCTTCTTCTGTGTATGGACGACCGACAGCAACCACTCCTTTGTCGATCTTGAAGCGGCTGGCATCTGCACCGAAAATCATGGTGTTTTTTGTTTTCTGATTGTAGGCAACCACACGCTGGCCGATAACTGCTCCATATGCATCTTCGACATTCGGGATTCGCTTGATATCTGTTACGTCTTTATTTTTAAGCGTCGTAATTTGGACTGCATTGTTTGCTGAATCTTTTCCAACTCCCCCATTTGCGCGCGCCTTGGTTGATGCTGGTATTTGCGTTTCGATCGTCAGGAAGTTTGTACCAAATTGTGAAATCTGCGAGTTAATGTAACTTTTAAAACCGGCGCCGGCTGAGAGAACCATGATAACGACGGCAATACCGATAACAATACCAAGGACCGTCAGCAACGTTCGCGATGCTGACGCTCGAAGACCTTTATATGCTTGGGAAATATAAACGTACATATTATTCGTAGCGAAGCGCAACTATTGGATCCAGCTTCGACGCTTTTAGTGCCGGGTATAAACCGAACGTTACACCAGTCAGGACCGAGACCCCAAGGGCCAAAATAATCGCCATTGGAGAAATAATAAATGCCCAATCATAACCAGCATAGCGGGCGCCGAAGGCAATGAGGTAAGAAATAGCGCTGCCAATACCAATACCGGCAATGCCGCCGATAGAGGTAAGCAAAATTGATTCAATCAAAAATTGATTTCGAATTGCATGTGAAGTTGCTCCAAGCGCCTTTCGCAAGCCGATTTCTCTGGTTCGCTCTGTCACTGTCACCAGCATGATATTCATAATGCCGATACCGCCGACAATGAGCGAGATACCAGCCATGAGAGCCAAGAAGAGCTGCAATCCGTTTGTAATGTTCGTCAAAATTTTCACTGCATCGGCAAGATCACGGACCGAAAAATCATCGTCGTCAGGAATTTTTCTGATCTTGTGTTCTTCGCGCAAAACTGTTTTTACATCTTCGATTGAAGTTTTGACGTGTTCAGTTGAATCAACTTTCAAGCGGACAAATTGCAGATAGTTGATGCCGAGCAATTCTTTCTGAGCAATCGGCAGTGGAATGATGATCTGATCATCCTGGTTCTGAAAAGCCACAGTTCCCTGCTTACTGAGAACACCAACGATACGCAGTGGAACATCTTTTATTTTTATAACCTTTCCGAGCGGATTTTCTCCATTTGGAAAAAGCTGCTGATACACATCCCAGCCGAGCACGGTAACATTTGCTCCCGTTGAACCTTCAGCCTGATCAAAAAAAGTGCCGTAGCTCATCGGAGCATTTTGCACGCGAGGAAAATCTGCCGTTGTTCCGGTAAATGAAGTATCGACACTGCGATTGCCGTAAGTCACTGTACCACTGCCATTTGCAAATGGCGCAACAGCAGTTACATACGGAACACGAGCCTTGTCACTCATTCCTTGCACATCGCGCAATGTCAGTGTGGTGATTTGTACACCAAAGACCGCGGCCGGTGGGCCCGAGTCATCACTCTTTCCCGGTAAAACGCCGATCATATTTGAACCGAGCTTGGTGATCTGTCCGACGACAAGCGACTGTGCTCCTGCACCAAGCGATACAATGATAATGACACCTGAAACACCAATGATAATACCAAGCATAGTCATCAAGGAACGCGCCTTTCGGGCACGGAGGTTTCGGAAGGCGTAGTAGATTTGTGACCAGAATTTTGTCATCGCAATATTCTTTTTTTATTCTTCGTCGTGTGCGTGAGCCTTGCGGCGCTTTGTAACTTTTTCGTCAGAGGCAATGCGTCCGTCAGCAATACGAACGATACGGGTTGCATGCTCAGCAGTATCAAGATCATGTGTAACCAAAATAATGGTTCGTCCTTCGTCATTTAATTTCTGAAGAATAGACATGACGGTTGCTCCTGATTTTGAATCAAGGTTACCGGTCGGTTCGTCGGCAAAGAGGACGGCAGGGTCATTTACCAAGGCACGGGCAATAGCGACACGCTGCTTTTGTCCGCCGGAAATCTGATTGCTCATGTGGCCCATACGATGCGACAACCCAACAGCTGTGAGCGCCTTTTCTGCTCTACCCTTTTTGTCATGCTCGCTGCGGGAACTATAGAGAAGCGGCAATTCAACATTTTCAAGCACTGTTGTTCGAGGCAGCAGGTTAAATGACTGAAAAACGAAACCGATGCGGCGATTGCGAAGATCTGCCAATTTCTCATCGTTAAAATTCGCCACATTGTGTCGTTCGAATTTATATTCGCCTGTGGTCAGTCGGTCCAAGAAACCAAGAATGTGCATCAAGGTAGATTTTCCAGAACCCGAGGGGCCCATGATGGCCACAAACTCCCCTTCTTCGATAGAAAGGTTAATGTCGAAAAGGACGGGTGTGAGCACGCCGTCGTTTTCGTAAGACTTATACAGATTTGTAATATCAATCAATGCCATTTATTTTGTCTGGGTATTTGAGAGCACTACAATAGTTTGGCCTTCTGAAAGACCGCCAAGAATTTCCGTACCATCATCACCCTGAATGCCAGCAGTAACTGGCGTCTCAGAATAGGTTCCCTTCTTAGCATCTGTTACAACTCGAACCATCTTGCCAGTTTCGCCATCGAGAATTGCACGTGAAGGGATGACGAGTACGCCGGGATGGTTTGCGACGACAATTGTCATATTCGCGGTCATACCCGGACGAATCGACGTTGTGTCGCCAATAATTTCTGCTTTGATCTTGTAATTAACTACACCTGACACCAATGTACTTGCCGGATCAATATGCGAAATGGTTGCAGTATATTTCTTATCAGGACCAAGTGCGTCATAGGTCACCTCTACCGGCTGGCCGATAGCAATCGAGGCCACATCAGCTTCGTTAATGTTTGCTTCGAGATAGAGCTTAGAAACATCTTGGAGGATCATGACTTCTTTCTGAGCCGCTGCCAATTCGCCGACTTTTACATCGACACTAGTGACCGTACCGTCTGCTGGCGAACGGATAATGGTGTTGTTATATGCCGCCTGAGCTGATTGAAGATTTCCTTGAGCTGAGAGAACATTTGCTTCCGCAGCATCAATGTCTGAACTTCGTGCTGCTGCTTTTTTGAGATTAAGATCTGCGGTTCGAGCATCTACAACTGCCTGTGCACTGGCAATAGCACTTGTCTGAGCGCTCTGTGCAGCGATGTATGCGTTTTGCGCCGTAAGATATGCGCTTGATTCAGTATTTGGAATTTTAACAACCCAATCCTTGTCGCCCATACTAGTAAAGCCCGCAGGAAATGTCAGATACAGACCATAGTGTCCAAGTGGAACTGCAGTAGCCACATCTGTCTGACCGATACCAGTCTCAACTCCGGAAAAATTAAAATACGCAGCTGAACCGCCATGTGTAGTGATTGTGTATGTTCCTTCAGGACCAACATACGTACCGCTCAATGTTGGCGTGTATTGTGGCGTTGCCCCAGATATTGCTGGCTTGATAGTGAGGCCTGCATTCAGCATAGCTCTATTCGCATTTGTAACGAGGGTTGCTTGTTCTATTTTTGTATTTTCCAAACTTACTTTGGCGCTTGCGAGTGCTGTTTCTGCAACGGCAATCTCTTCATTTGTTGCTCCCTGCTGCAATTTCGAAAGTGCCGCCTGAGCTGACTTGAGCGATCCCTGAGCTTGTGTGACGGCACCAAGCTGGCTTTGATTTGAGAGCATAGCCAACACCTGGCCACTGGTCACCTTATCACCTACTTTTGCCTGAATACTCGAAACAACTCCCGTGGAAGCAAATGACAAACTCAGATCTGTCGTCGAAGTCACTGTGCCTGTTGCAAGAACAGTCGCTCGTAAGTCGCGCCGCTCGACAGTGTCTGTAACAAGTGAGGCTGGCTTATTGCCGCCCGCAGCAATGGCAAAGATAACAATTACAAGAATAATAACCGCGAAGATTGAAGTCTTCTTATGATTTTTTATCCATTCCCAAAAAGATGTCAGTCTGCTTTTCATCGTTAGTTATGTGCGTCCAAAAGTTCTACTTTAAAAATCAATGTTTCGTTCGGGCCAATCAAGCCGCCTGCGCCGCGTGGACCATAGGCGAGATCAGATGGGATGTAAAGCATCCAAGTTGAACCAACTGGCATCATCTGCAATGCCTCTACCCATCCTTTGATAACCTGCGTAACACCGAATTCAATCGGCTCACCGCGCTTGTATGAACTATCAAAGACTGTTCCGTCAATCAATGTGCCTTCGTAATTTACTTTAACTGTCTGATTTGCTGTCGGCTTTGGGCCCTTTCCTTCTACCAATACCTTGTACTGAAGACCGTCAGGTAATACGTTTACGCCTGGCTCCTTTGCATTCTGTGCTAAAAATTCCTGTCCTTTTGTTTGTGCATCCATAGTTTGTGATGAGTTAGTGTTAGTAGTATTTGTTTCTGTCTTTGCCCCTCCCCGGGTCATGGCATAGCCAATAACTGCCGCCACAAGAACAAATACGATAATAATGCTGATAATGAGCTTTGTATCTCCATTGTTTTCTTGCATGCATCAAGTATAGCACACGCCTGCTGACTCTTTAAAATGCTATACTCACTAGATGAGAACACCGAAAACATTTATTATTTTTATCAGCTTTTTCCTAGCTCTGATCGGCGCCGCTTCATGGTTTGTGGTAAATACGGCTGCCCATGTCTTCCCTAATCACGCGTACACTATTGCTTTGTTTGGCTGGATTCCATTTGCTTTCTTTCCCCTCTTACTTCTAGGCACAATGATAGTCCGAAATGTGAAATACATTCCCGCGACAAAGTACACCTATCTCGCCGGCATGACCTGGCTTCCCTTTTTGATTTATCTTTTCTTGAGCGCTGTTATTGTCCGCGTATATGACCTGCTCGGACCGCACACTATTGCAACCAAAGATGTCGGACTTATTTTGTTTTTCGCCAGTGTCGGAGTTATGATCATCGGAACAATTCAGGCTTTGCGCTACGCCGTTGCAACATATGAGATCTCAGCACCGCTGCTCAAAGAAAAGTGGGGTGATAAAAAAATCATATTAGTTTCCGATGTGCATCTTGGCATGGTTCGCCGCCGTCCGTTTGCTGAATATTTGGTTACTACGATCAACAAACTTTCTCCGGATATCGTTTTCATAGCCGGTGACTTGATTGATGGACCGATCTTCCCGTATGATGACGACCTCTCACCTCTTGGCCAGATCAAAAGCACGTTTGGCACACACTACGCGGCCGGCAACCATGACGAGTACAACTCTGAGCAGGAAAAATATTATGCCAGCCTGACAAAGTACATAAACGTTTTGAACGATAAGAAAATAATTTTAAATGACACTCAGATTGTCGGCGTCAGATTTGCCGCAGAAAAACTCGACGACACCAAAAAGCGTTTGGTTGGAATGGATTACAAGCGCGATATGCCAAGCATTGCAATGCTGCATGATCCAAAAAACGTGCAGGCCTTGGCTGACATGGGCGTAACTCTGACGCTTTCCGGCCATACGCACGGCGGTCAATTTTGGCCGTTTTCAATGACAGTCAAAGCCATGTATGGTTCTCTCGCCCGAGGCGTAAATTACATCGGCAAAATGGCCCAATTCACTTCGATGGGTATCGGAACAGGAGGTCCAGTCTTTCGACTTGGCACACGGCCAGAAATTGTTGTGCTCAAAATAAAATAAGGACGGGTATATTACCCATCCTTGTTGTTTTTCAAAACCGTAACAGTATTCAGAGCACCCACTGGAAGCTCTCCATCCGGCAAAGTCAATCGACCAATCAGTGCAGGACGAACCCAAACTGTTTTTGGCCAGTCTGGAATATGTCCTGTGCCAGGAGGCCTACGCCAATGACCAGTTCTAAACTGAGCTCTAATGCTTTCCGTCAAAGGTCCGCCTTGCTCCATAACCTTGCGAAGCATCTGCCGTTCAACATCAGTAAGTTCAAAACTACTGCGAACCGTACAAACATGTGCTTCCTCGGTTAATCCCGTACTCGATTGTTTGCGTTCATAAGGAACACCATGTTCATCCCAATCAGTAATGTATGATATGTGTTTGCTCTTTTGAAGCGAACCAATGTACATACACAAGCCAACAACAAGTCGAGCTGCGCTATTCCACTCAGGGTGTTCAATATTTTCTTTGGTCGCAATAGTTTTCCCGAGCTGCTTGATGTAATCAACCTGAAAGCGGTCTTTATTTCGTTCAGTTTCAGTAATAGAGGTAGTAACAAGTTTATTTTTATCAGCCGAGCTTATAAAAAATGTACTCACCCTCAGTCGTTGTTCAAATCGCCTTGAAAGTTTTTCAACATCACCGAGCAGTTCATTCCATCTCCGGTTTTTACGTTTACGTTCCAGAAGTTCCTTCTCTCTGAATGTAATCGGCTTATAGCCATCAATATCGGTTGAATAGAGATCAAATTGTATCATTGGTTCCCCTAACGTATAGTTTCGCGATACAAGAATTGTATCAAACGAAACTATTCCGCTACTGTCAGCCAATGGAATTGGCAAGGAGAGGACAAATGATTCAAATGGCCAATGAATATCCCCCCATGTAAGTTCATCCATATTGGTCACCTCAAGTAGGAATTGGAGATCTTCAGAAAGTTCGTACACTCTTCTTGAAGTACGAGTCCAATCGTATAAGGCAGCTGGGAGGTTTACCATCGTTGACCCTCCGTTTTTCAAAAAATATCCAATAACCGACATCGGCTCTAAATATTTTTTAATCATGTACTCAGGAGTAACCAAGGGAGAAAGCGAGTTTAAAATATCCTTACGTAGATCGCTATAATGCTTCAAGGGCCCAGCAATGGGCATTTTTGCAAGCTCTCCGTATGGTACGCCTGTACCTTCTTGCCGTTCCAATAAGCAACGGGTAAGCAACATTTGGTCTTCCCAAATAGCTAAATTCTGCTCAAGACGTTTCAGTCCATTCATCGTGTGTCTTTTTTAATGTGTATTAAATTTTAAAATACTATACAAAAAGCACGACGTCAAGTCATACTCCCGGATAGGAAGTTCTACTCTGAGAAAATACTACTTTTATTACCAAAAAATAACAGACAATGCAGTGCCGAAAAGAATGTAAAAAAGTATGTGAGGAAGCATAATAGCGCTCACATCTTTTTTTGTCCGAACAAACCAGGCAATAGAACCCAAACTAATAAACAAGGCTCCAAGCACTGTTGTAATTGCTCGCGGAAATGGAACAACAAAAAAGAGCGGTACATGCAGAGTGGCAAACAAAAGGGCTAAGGCGAGTTGCGTTCTGCGCTGCGTCAGATGATGACCGGCAACAACTAATGTTGCGGCGATAACGAGATCTTGAAAAAGAATCTCAGATAATTTTACTGATCGAGCAATCAGATCTCCATTCGGCATAGCGCTGATGAGACCGAGAATAATGAGTGCAATAGTAGCGGCCGCTCCAAGTTTTGAAATTTTGATTTCACTGACGGATTTCGCGGCAAACAATTCAACCAAGGCGATTCCGAATATCAGCCAGAAAATGTGCACGACGGGATGGGATTGATAGGTGATGCCCCGAGGAAAGAGTATTAGACTGCTCACACCGAGCACCACGGAAAAAACAACGAGCAGTGAAATAACGCGCACTACGTGTTCCCTGTTCCAGGTTGTGAGGAGAAATCTCATAGGTTAGGAATTCCAACGAGCAAAGATTCCGCATGGCAAAAGCCGGGCTGTTTTTGATTCTTCGATTGCCAATTCGCCTATCTCAATTTTGCCGCCGTGCTTTTCAGTCAGTGACAATAAATTGTTTTGGTACGCAATCGGAGAGTATCCTGAGGCGTAACCGTTTACCAAAAGAAACAGCGGTTTGTCTGAAAGAACTGATTTGCAGAGTGAAATGAGCTCATCAAAATTTTCTTCAATCTTCCAGATCTCTCCTTTTGGTCCGTGACCAAACGCTGGAGGATCTAAAAGAATGCCATCATATTTGTTTCCGCGCTTTACTTCTCGTTTCAAGAATGCGACAGCATCATCAAGGATCCAACGAATTGGTTTTTCTGCGAGTCCGGAGAGTTCCTGATTTTTTCGTGCCCATGCAATGGCCATCTTTGATCCATCTACATGACAAACCTCTGCACCAGCTTTCGCGCACGCGAGGGACGCGCCGCCAGTGTAGCCAAAGAGATTGAGCACTTTAATTGGTCGCTTTGCGTCTCGGATCAATCGTCCCATCCAAATCCAGTTCTCCTTTTGCTCAGGAAACAATCCGGTGTGTTTGAATGTTGTCGGTCGGATCTCAAATGTAAGTTGAGCAAAATCTATCGTCCATGATTCTGGAAGTGATTTTTTCTTTTTCCAATCTACCTCCTTGCCCTTACGAACAAAAACGGCATCAGCTTTATTCCATTCTGAATATGCAATATGAGGCTTCCAGAGCGCCTGAGGATCTGGACGCGACAAAACAAAAGAACCATAGCGCTCCAACTTCTTGCCGTCGCCGCTATCAATTAATTCATAATCTCGTTCGTCTTTTGTAATGAGCGTTGCCATATTATTTCTTATGGTCGTTATTTCGAAGCGTCTTGGCCAAGAGAAGCGTAATAACTACGGCAATCAAAGTAATGAGAACTGAGTACAGAAGCTTGTCGAGTACGGTATCGTTCGAGCCAAAAATGACATGAAAAAGTTCCTTGAGAGTATCTTCCCAGGCGAGAGCTGTGGTTAAGCCAAGTGAAGCAATCACGAGCACGATTACACGGTTTGAAAATTGATCTGCAACTGTATGCACCTTGAGTTCCTTGAGCAATTCCTTAGTTTCCTCAAAATTGAGGTGCTTCATGAGTTCTTCGTTGTGTTCTTCCATGAAAGTACTATACCAAAAAGCACCGGCCCGGGCCACTATGTGGCCCGGGCCGGTGCTGGTCTGCTTTTACTGAGATTCTTCTTTCTTCTTTGAGTGTCCGTGCGCATCCACTTCGTACGCAGTGTTCTGCTGTTCGAAGAAGTTTACGAGTTCGTACACGTCTGTTGCTCCGGTCATCCATTTTGCAGGGTTTGTCGCATTGTAATGCTTTGGCATACCGAGCTCTTCGAGACGGCGGTCAGCAACATATTTCACATACTGGTTTACGTATTCTGCGTTCAAACCAAGAATACCTGTTGGGAACAAATCCTGATTGTACTGAACTTCAAGGTCCACACCTTCGATAACAATGTTTCGGATTTCTTCAGCGAATTCAGCAGTGAGCAATTCTGGGTTTTCTTCCAAGATGTTCATGATCAAGTTCATACCGAATTTCAAATGCAATGATTCATCGCGGATAACCCAGTTGATCATTGAAGCAAAGTTTCGGAGCTTGTTGCGCTGACGGAATGAAAGCACAACCATGAAACCTGAATAGAACCAGATACCTTCCATCACAATGTTTGTCGCTACAAGGTTTCGGATGAATTCTTTTTTACCTTCTGGACTATCAATATCAAGTGTGACTTCAGTCATGCGCTTCAAGTATTTTGTGATGAAGCCTTCCTTTTTGACCATTGAATCAGTCTCAGTGTGGATCTTGTAGATTGTATCGCGATCCATTGGGAATGTTTCAAGAACGTATTCAAACGCTACACAGTGGTTTGCTTCTTCCCACATTTGCTTTGCGAGATAGAGATGGCATTCTGGTGACTTGATGTATGGATATACACCGAGCGCGAGTGAGCGGTTCACAATCAATTCAGCTGGGTTAAAGAATGACATCAAAAACTTCACTGCGTGACGTTCATCTTCTGTCATATCGTTCCAGTCTTTCAAATCTTCACCGAGTGGAATTTCGTGTGGGAACCAGGTGTTTCGCACTGCTTGGTTATAGAGTTCATACGCCCACTTGTAATGCATTGGGTGTAGACTTGTATCTTCGGGGGTTGCTTTTCCTACGAGCA
>CAZHUT010000006.1:0-29842 GCA_964535545.1 uncultured Candidatus Saccharibacteria bacterium
AGGCCACAAAGATACTGATGCGTTGACAGATTTTGTCGCGGATACAGCTGATACGCTCAAAAGAGTGTTCGTCGTTATGGGTGAGCCAAAGTCGTCCCTTTTCCTCGTCCAAAAATTGCGTGATTTCCTCGGAGTCTCAGCTGTTGCTCCAGATGCGGGGACAAGTGTGACCTTGGAATGTTAAACTATAGATAGATATTTATGCAGGCAGGCAAACACAATTACCTTAAAGTGAAAATTGGCGTTTCCGGCGCAACCGAAACAGGGGCGTGCGGCGTTGATGCGCTTGATCAGGCAAAAGAGCTTGGACGGGAAATCGCCCGCCAGGGAAGCATTCTCATTACTGGAGGATCTTCAGGCTTTCCGATGTGGGCGGCCATGGGTGCAAAAGAGGAAAAGGGCTTTGTCATCGGCCTTTCACCCGCAAGCACTGAAAAGGAACATGAGGAAGTCTATCGTATGCCGCTCCTGTACACCGATTCGATTATTTATACCGGTTTCGGCGTTCCTGGACGAGATCTTATCTTTTCGCGAACGGCAGATGCAATCATTGTGGGTTGCGGTCGTGTCGGTACCGTCAATGAATTCACAGTGGCGTTTCAAGAAAACAAACCAGTAGGCGTGCTTGAAGGGGAAGGCAGTATCGCTCCGCTCGTCAAAGAAATCATTGCCCGCGGCGAATACCCAACTCAAAAAATCATTTTTGATGAAGATCCAAAAAGTCTCGTTAAAAAACTTATGGCGCTGATCGAAGCTGATAGAAACGAGCGCGAAGCCAATCATGGATAAGATCCGGGGCCTGACACAAGAAGAAGCAAAACGGCGGCTCGCAGAAGTCGGGCCGAATTCTGTTATCCAGGAAGAGCATCAATCAGCATTTGAAAGTTTTCTCGATGAATTCAAAAGCCCGCTGGTCATCATGCTTCTCGTGGCATCGGTTATTTCATTTGTTTCTGACGATATTGTCAGTGCCATACTGATTGTTGCCATTATTTTCATAAGCTCAATTATTAATTTCGTGGTTTCTCGAAAGTCTGAACGCGCGGTTGCGGCGTTGGCTGCGAAGATTGCCCTCACTTCACGAGTGATTCGGGAAGGCCAGGAGCAGGAGGTGGCGATTGCGGAACTTGTTCCGGGTGACGTTGTGGTTCTTGATGCGGGCAAGGTAGTTCCAGCTGACGGCGTCATTATTGCCGGTAGCGATTTGTATGCCAATGAAGCCAGCTTGACCGGTGAATCTATTCCGATCGAAAAGGGTATCAATGCCGAAGTTTACATGGGCAGCGGCGTCGTTACCGGCCGCGCATACATGAGTGTTACCGCAACCGGCGCAAAGACAAAATTTTATTCAATCGTTTCATTGTTGGCCCAGGAAGCACGTCCTGGCGAGTTCGAGCGAGGCATTAAGGATTTCAGCATGCTTATCACCAAGGTGGTCATCGCTATGGTTTTGGTTGTGTTCCTGATCAATGCCGTATTCAAGCATGATATTCTCCAGTCGCTTATTTTCGCCTTGGCAATCGCGGTTGGCGTAACTCCGGAAATGCTACCGATGATTATTGCGACGAATATCGCCAAGGCTTCGATTAAGATGTCGAAGAAGGGTGTAATCGTCAAGAAACTTTCTTCAGTTGAGAACTTTGGCAGCATGGATATCCTCTGTACAGACAAGACGGGGACACTGACTGAAGATCATATTACGTTAGTGAAATATATTGGTATCGATGGAAAAGATTCTCCTGACGTCCTCGAGCATGCGTATGTAACCAGCGTGCTTCATACCGGAACCAAAACCCCGCTTGATACTGCAGTGACAGAATATAAAGACTTTGATATCTCAGAATATAAAAAGATCGACGAGATCCCCTTCGACTTTGAACGCCGACGCGACAGCATGATCGTCCAACATGCAGGAACCCATACTCTGATTGCCAAGGGCGCGCCAGAGCCGATGTTTAAGATTTCAACCATGTCAGCGGCCGACATTGAACGAAGCCGGGCATTATTTGAATCACTGTCTCAGGAAGGGTATCGTGTGATTGCCGTTGCTTCAAAACTCATTCCGTTTCAGGCTGAGGCTTATACGATTGCAGATGAAACTGGTCTCGACTTTCTCGGCTTCATTGCTTTTATTGACCCACCAAAGCCTGATGTGAAAGAAGTCCTAACCGAACTCAAACAGCGCGGTATTGCTATTAAAATCGTCACTGGCGACCATCCATTGGTTGCTCAGAAAATTGCCCGCGATGTGGGCCTTCCTGATACCGTCCTGCTTTCAGAAGAGATTGATCATATGACCGATGTAGAATTGGCAAAGCATGGCGAAGAAGTTACTATTTTTGCTCGAGTCACTCCGGCTCAGAAAAATCGCATCATTACTGTTCTCCAAGGCGCAGGCCATGTCGTCGGCTACATGGGCGATGGTATCAATGACGCACCTGCTCTGCATACTGCCGATGTAGGTATTTCAGTTGATAATGCCGTAGATGTGGCCAAAGAAGCGGCAGATATCATTCTGCTCGAAAAAAGTTTCCGTCAGCTGATTGATGGAGTAATCGAAGGCAGACGGACGTTTGCGAATACGACCAAATACATTACGATGGCTGTCAGCTCAAATTTTGGCAATATGTTTTCCATGACTGGTGCTTCCATCTTGCTGCCATTTTTGCCAATGTTGCCAGTTCAAATTCTCCTCAATAATCTGCTCTACGAAAGTTCCCAGATGGCCCTGACGTTCGACTCCGTTGAAGAAGAAGTGCTCCGCAAGCCGAATCCATGGAATATTTCATTCATTAAGAAATTTATGGTTGTCTTCGGTGCCCTCAGCTCCGTCTTTGATTTCCTGACATTCTACGTTTTATACAAGGTATTTATGCTCTCAGGAGCTGCATTTCAGACAGGATGGTTTATTGAGTCCTTTGCTACTCAAGTGCTCGTTATCTTCATTATCCGTTCCCATAAGTCGATATTCAAAGCTGTCACGCCTCACGGTGCTGTAATCTTTTCTTCAATTACTGTGGTTGCAGTTGCTTGGACGATTGCACTGACTCCACTCGGCACAATCATTGGCTTCACGTCACTTGCAGCCCACACCGTTAGCTACATATCACTTATTGTGGCCTTGTACCTCATCTCAGTTGAGTTTGTGAAGAATCTGTTTTATCGCGCAGTCGCCCTTGCATAACTGACAACAAAAAATCCCCGTAACGGGGATTTTTTGAATTGGATTATTTTACCTGTGCAATCAATCGTGCGAATGTTTCAGGATTCTTTTCCGCAAGTGTTGCGAGGATCTTTCGGTCAAGGAGAATTCCTTTCTTCTTGAGACCACCCATCAACTTTGAGTATGAGAGTGAGAAGGTGACTGCGCTTGCTGAAATCTTTGTATTCCAGAGTTTTCGCTTGTCGTTCTTCTTGTCTCGGCGGTGAGCAAATGCGTGTGCACCTGCGTGGCGGATAGCATCTCGTGCCATTGCCTCCTTTGTGCTTCGTCCGAAGCGGTAGCCCTTAACTTGGGCAAGTGTATTTCGTCGGCGCTTAGCCTTGATAACACCTCGTTTTACTCGTGACATATCGTGCTAGTTAGTTAAATGGTAAGAGATAGCTGCGGGCCTTTGCGTTGATCTTGAATTCCTGTGTCTTGCGGCCTGCGAGCTGCTTAGTTCGACTCTGCTTTGCATTAAAATGGTTGAAGCCCGGCTTTCGCGCCTTGAGAGCTCCAGTTTTCTTGGAAATCTTCATGCGCTTAGTGATGGACTTTCGTGTTTTCATTCCTTTTGCCATATATATTCGCTAGTTAGTTGATAATGGTTGCTGATTTGATTTTTCTGGTGCAGCTTTCGGAGCATCAGACTTTTTTGCAGTATCTCGTTCGATAGTGAGCTGCAATCCCTTTGGTCCGCGTTTTGCTGGATCTGAAATCTTGTAGTTCTCAGTAATGAGTTTCAATACTCGATCCAAGCGTTCTCGGAGAAATGCATCCTGCATGAATTTCATTCGTCCTGAAAGATAGAGTTCAACCTTGATGCGGTGACCTTCGGAAAGCCACTTTGAAGCAGTCTTTGCTTTGAGTTCGAGATCGTGATCGCCTGTTCCGACTTTGATCTGGATAGACTTCGTTTCACTCGTCTTTGCACCTGCTTTCATTTTCTTAGCTTTTTTGCTTTCGATGTACTGGTATTTGCCGAAATCCATGATTTTGGCAACTGGCGGCACGGCATTCGGAGAGATCTCGATGAGATCGAGTCCGAGTTCCTGTGCCTTTGCTAATGCTTCGGCGAAGGGAATAACGCCTAAGTTTTCACCATCCTCGATCAGTACTCGAAGTTCTTTAGCCCGTATTTGGTTGTTGATTCTTTCTTTCAAAATTGTAAATAGATAAGCACCTCGGCCTACGGAGTTAAACTCTATATGAGGAAGGACATATCGTGAGGCCATAATAGCTTAAAGTCTAAGAAATGTCAACAAATATAAGGCCTTTTAGCCGTACAGCCCAAGAAAGCTATATTTGTAAGGGATTTCTGCTTTTGAGCGCTCCGTAGTAGTCTATAAGAGTGATTATTGTCTATAAAAACCTAGGCGAGACGCCGCTCGAAGCTCTTGAGCGAACCAGGGTGGCTGAAGGCATTGCCGCTGATGTTCCGATGACATATGCAGGACGACTGGATCCGCTGGTAGAAGGCCTGATGGTTATTTTGGTTGGCGAAGAATGCAAATCAAAGGATGAATATACTGGACTTAGCAAAACGTATGAATTTGAAATTCTTTCCGGCCTGAGTACAGATACTTATGATCTCCTTGGGTTGATAACTGAAACAAAACTTGCAGCACAGTTATATATAGAAAAAGTAAAAGAATATTTGGAGGAAAATAAAAAAACAATTATTCAGAAATATCCGCCGTATTCTTCAAAGACTGTAGATGGCAAGCAATTACACCAGCATGCTCGAGAGGGGAGTCTGCCTGAGGTGGTGCATGAGGTCTCAATGCAAAGTTGGGAATTTCTCGGGGAACGGACTCTGCAAGCACAAGAAGTATTAAAAATAATTGAAGAAAGAATAAAGTTGGTCCACGGTGATTTCCGCCAGGAAGAAATTTTGAAAAAATGGAATGAGGTCCTGGGTTCGCAAAAAACTGAACTTCAAATTACTAAATGGCGGGTGAATGTTTCATCGGGATTTTATATTCGGCAATTAGTTCAAGATATCGGTAAGCAATTCAATGTTCCAGCCGTAACCTTCTACATCAAACGGACTAAGATCGGAGATTTTTCTTAAATTGACACTAGCTGTTTTTCCTTATATATTCAGGACAAATACATATATATGGCTTTACAGCAAAAAATAAAGTGGACTACAAAGCTCCAGCCGATTTGCGATAATTTGATACACAATACATACCAGCAAATAGATTCGCCGCGTAAAGGTAATTTACGGGATAAGGATGTAAAGTTCTGGAACGAATTCGTTAGTGGATTAAAAAATGCATATGTTGCTGGCGTTCCAAAAATTGTCGAAGAACTACATGCAAAAGACATACCAGTTCTGGCTTGTATTCCTGGTATGGATTACCTTGATCTGGCCGGCAATTGTGGACACTTTCATATCCATAGCTTGAAAGACGGAAAAGTTAATTTACATCATTCGTCAAAAGACATTGACCAGGTAGTAAAAAGGTTCTACCTCAATCCGAAAAGATATATCTACCCATTCGTTGACGGTGAGCTTAAGGACTCATTTGCCCATACGAGCGTGGGTGGTGAATCTACTTGGATAGAAGTTTCATTGCCTGAAGAAATTAATTTGTTTCAGCCAATTATCGAGCAGTGCAATTCTCACGGTATTGTTACGCACATAATTGTCTCAAGAAACAATTACCACTTAAATGCTTTAACTCCACCATACTTCAGAAAGACTTTTGAAGAAGAAGGGGAATTATTGCTAACTACATACCATCGAATTGATACAGCACATACGCTTCAAATTGTACTCGATCAGGTACCAACGACAGACACGTACGGCATAGTTACTTATTTTCAAAATAGGACTAAGCCAAGCACGCTGCCTCTTGTGGAGCCTACATTAGGTAACGCCAAGTTTGTTCCGTATTGGTAATATATAACATTGAAGTTTATTGTTTCCGCTTGCTATATGTAAGCGGATTTTTTTATTTTCATAAAGTGCTATACTCTCCGCATGAAAAATATTGTGACTATTGGCGGGGGGACGGGCAGCTACACTGTTCTGACGGGACTCAAAAATCTTGAGGGTATTTCGCTCTCAGCGCTTGTTTCTATGGCTGATAATGGCGGTTCCACTGGTATTTTGCGTGATGAACTTGGTGTTTTGCCTCCGGGCGATGTTCGTCAATGTCTTGTTGCGCTTAGTGAACAGACAGATATTGTTCGTGAATTGATAGGGTACCGATTTACAGAAGGTGGCTTGTCAGGGCATACATTTGGGAATATCTTGCTGGCTGCACTTGAAAAAATGACTGGTGATTTTGCTACGGGCGTAGAAGTGGCATCTGAAATTTTAAAAACAAAAGGAACGGTGATTCCAGTGACTCATGACTCCGCGGAACTGATTGCAATGTATGACGATGGCAGTGAAGTGGTCGGCCAGGTTGCAGTTGACGGTGCAGATTTCATTGATCGCGGATTACAGAAGATTTATTACCGAAATGAAGTAAGATTAGCTGATCATGCCCGCGATGCAATTTTGAAAGCTGATTATATTGTAGTTGGCCCAGGAAATTATTATTCTTCAGTCATTCCGAACCTCATTGTTTCGGGCTTCAGGGAAGCAATTGCCCAAAGCACGGCCAAGCTTATTTTCCCTGTAAATCTAACGAACAAACACGAGCATACAAAAAACTGGAAAGTCAGCACGTTCGTAAAAAATATTGAAATGTATCTCGGCAAGCAAGTCGACTATATTCTTGTAAACACAGAAGCTCCTTCGCCTGAACAGATTGAGCGTTATAAATTACAGGAAGGCGACGGCGTGCTTGTTGAAGACGATATGAATGATCCACGTGTTGTCCATGACTCGCTCATCTCGCATATGTTTTATTCATATAATAAAGCCGATGCACGACAGAGTATTCGCAGCTTCATCCGTCACGACTCAGAAAAGATTGCGAAGTGTATTGATGGCATAATCAAAAAATAATATGAAACTTCTTCTCGATTTTGATGATACAATTTTCGACAATAGAAAATTCAAAGCATATTTTTTTAAAATGCTTGAAGATGCCGGCGTTCCAAGCGGGAAAGCAACAGTCTATTACAGTGCAGATCGTGAAGTACACGAAGTATATTCGCCACAGCGGTTTCTGAATAATCTTGCCACACAGGAAACACTTTCAAAAAAACCGGAAGCAATTTATTCTGAAATATTGGAAGCAGTCCCACAATTTGTAAACGAGCCAGTTGTTGGTCTCGTAAAAAAACTTGGCAAAGAGCATTGCTACATTATTTCTCAAGGTCAGGAAGAATATCAGGCAGATAAAATCAATAATAGCGGCGTGAAGTCCTTGTTTAAGGAAATAATTATTGTTCCTTCCAGTAAAAAAGAAGCGATTGAAAACATCTGCCGGGAATTTCCGAATGAGAAAATCGTCTTTGCAGACGACAAACCGAAGTTTTTGGAAGACTTGAACGGCGATCACATGGCAAATCTTGTCACCGTGCTGTTTGATGAAAATGGTTTTGCTAAGCTTGAAGCCGCTGTGAACGAAGCGGCATAATGTGCTAGTATGGGTTCGTGGCAAACTATGTCGAAAACACAAAAGCGCGATTCAATTACGAAATCCTCGACGAATACGAAGCGGGGATCGAGCTTTTTGGCTATGAAGTAAAGTCCCTCCGGAACAACCAAGGGCGAATTGAAGGCGCCCATGTTATCGTTCGCGGCGGGGAAGCTTTTTTGGTCGGCATGGATCTGCCGCCATATCAGCCAATGAATGGAATGATTGCATATGATACAATGCGTACTCGCAAACTCTTGCTTAAAAAGTCAGAAATCAAAGAGCTTGCCGATCTCGAAAAAGGTTTGACAATAGTGCCATTGTCGTTGTATAATAAGGGCACCAAAATCAAAGTTAAAATTGCCACAGTGCGCGGCAAAAAGAAGTTTGATAAACGCGAAACGATTAAGAAGCGCGAAACAGGACGCGAAATGAATCGCGTCATGAAAGAGAAGCGATAGCATGCCTATGCTCAGGGGAGAGATGACGGTACTCCTGTATTAGTTGTCTTTCCCTGAGTGCAGGGATGCACGTTCGTTGTTACTAGAATATGGGACTGCCAGGCATCGACAAAGAGTCGTCTGTCATATACGCATGCCGAGTAGGCACGGAATCTCGTGATGTTCGTGTATCTCCAATTGCAAACGCAACTGGTTCAGTGAAGTCTCCTTACGCTAACGCGTTTGGCTTCGCTCCAGCTCTCGCTTAACGCGACAACTGGTGTCGTTTCAAGTGAACCCTCAAGCTTGAAGTACGGCATTATATATTGAAGGTCCGGAAGGTGCGTCGTCTCGCGCACAATCCTAAATACATCGGGAATCGGTGTGCACGTATTTTGTTTATTTCCCAGCGTGCGCGCTTAAATCCTCGAAATAATCTACGCATGTAGATCTATATGACATTCCTTTTTGCACGCGAGTTCAATTCTCGCCAGTTCCACAACCAAAAACACCTCTCAATTTATGAGAGGTGTTTTTGTAACTCATCTTTAAATTGCGGAAGGCCTGTATATACAATTCCTTTCATGCCTGCAGATGTTGCTCCGGCAATGTTTCTTTCTTTGTCATCGGTAAAACAGATTTCATTTGCTGGATAACCACAAGTACTGATAGCGATTTCATAGATACGCGGATCAGGTTTCACGACGCCATAATCTGACGAGATGATGACAAATTCAAATAAATCTAAATAATCAACCAATATTCTTTCTATAAAACTTCGAGCAGCATTGGTGAGTAGACCGATCTTGTAATTGGGTTTCAAGTCCGTCTTGATGTATTCAAGCAGACGAGTATTTAACTGCGGTCCACTGTCCACTTCAGCCCAAACTCGGTGCTCAGTTATACTGAGCCGTTTGCTCAGGCGTCGTACCAGTTCATCTTCATGAAGTTCGCCGAGATCAAGTTGATCGATCATATGCTCCCATTCAGGCTGCTCATTTTCAGGAATATATTTCTGAATAACCTGCATGTAAGCAGGGGTGGAAATGACTTCAAAAAAATCAAACAGGATAACTTTCATGCCACTATCATACCACGTCTTGCTTTTCGAAGTTGCGCAGATTACAGTTAAGAAAACTCATTTTATGAAGCATATACAAACCCACAAGAAAGAACTGGCGGGTGCCATCTTCTTTCTGTTACTCGGCTGTGTATGCGCATGGGCATACACAACAACAATGCCAGACCTGCATCATACCAAAACCAGCAGTGAACTGATTCGCGACTTGATCAGGGTCGGCCCATTCTCACTTGGCATTCTGCTTGGCGCAAAAGTTCTTTCGAGAGATTGCGAGCCGTTACTTGAAGATAAGGCATACGAGCGGCTCTTTCTTGTCATTACTTCCATAACTATGGGATTGGCAATGGTTGGATTCGGATTCTTTATTAGCGTGCATGAATATTTTGTCTTTGATAAGACAAAGGGAAGGGAGTCAGACCTGACAGTACTGGTTCTCAGTATGATTTTCATTCCTGCATGTTTGATCCTGAACCGTATTTCTCCACGCATCTTCAGTTCGCTTCCAAACCTCTTGTTTTCTGTCTGCTGCTTTATGGGCATCTCGTATCTGTTTAAGGAGGTCGAGATTCCAGGATTCAATTTTGAAGGAGTGATCTGTATGCTGGCATTGCTCGCTTCCTATTACCACTTGAAGCCTGTCCCGGTGTTGCCACGCTGGATCTACCAGGGTTTGGTTATGATTTCTGTCTATCTTTATATGTATTTTGTCATGTAATCCCGGCCATTTTTTGGACGGGATTTTTTTCATATATTCATGTATAATGCTCACACTATGGCAAACGAACACGAAAACAAAAAAACCCTTGAAAAGCTTAAGGAAAAGGCCAAATTGCCTGTGCCAAAAGGACCAAAATTCTCACGACAGTTCCTCTGGACGGTGCTTATTCTGATGATCTTGGTAGCAGCATATTCAGGCTTTGCCCAGGTCAAAAAACCGGTCGCTGATATTTCTATCTCACAATTGGCAGCTCAAGTTACTGCCGGCACAGTCAAAGAGATCGATGTGTCTGGCGATACGCTTTCAATTACGATGCAAGATGGAAGCTTGGCTGAAGCAAAGAAAGAAACTGAAACCAGCCTGACTGAATCCCTAAAAAATTACGGCGTTGATCCGGCAAAGATTTCTGCAACAAACATCATCATCAAAAATGAATCAGGTTTTGGTTACTGGATCTTCAACTTGCTGCCGATTCTGCTCCCAGTTCTCCTGGTTGGAGTTTTGATCTGGATGTTGTTCCGACAAATGAAAGGCGCAGGCATGCAGGCATTCAGCTTTGGTCAGTCAAAAGCCAAAATCACTGATCCGAACGATAAGAACAATCGCGTCACGTTCAAAGATATCGCTGGCGCAAAAGAAGCGAAGCAGGAACTTTCTGAAATTGTGGACTTCCTGCGTAATCCGAAAAAATTCCTCGACATTGGCGCTCGAATTCCAAAAGGCGTCTTGCTTACTGGTGCTCCGGGTACGGGTAAGACATTGCTTGCCCGCGCGGTGGCAGGGGAAGCCGGCGTGCCGTTCTTCCACCTCTCAGGTTCTGAATTCGTCGAAATGTTTGTTGGTGTCGGTGCTTCACGCGTGCGCGATCTCTTCGATATGGCTAAGAAATCCTCACCGGCAATTATCTTTATCGATGAAATTGACGCGGTTGGCCGTGTTCGAGGAACTGGCGTCGGTGGCGGAAATGATGAACGCGAACAGACATTGAACCAAATCCTCGTTGAAATGGATGGATTTGAACCGAACGAAAAAGTGATCGTCATGGCTGCGACAAACCGAAATGACGTGCTCGATCCTGCATTGCTTCGACCAGGCCGTTTTGATCGTCGCGTTGTTCTCGATCTCCCAGACCGTCATGATCGAGAAGAGATACTCAAGATTCATGCGCGCAAGAAGCCACTCGCTGAAGATGTTAATCTCACTGTCATCGCAGAGCGAACTCCGGGATTCTCTGGTGCTGACTTGTATTCAATCATGAACGAAGGTGCAATCTTGGCTGCTCGCGAAGAACGAAAAATCATCGGACAGTTTGATCTCATTCGCTCAATCGAAAAGGTGATGATGGGCCCTGAACGAAAGAGCCATCTCATGAGTCCTCAGGAAAAGAAAATCACTGCATATCACGAAGCGGGCCATGCGCTCGTTGCCTCAGTCCTTCCGTATGCTGATCCGGTTCACAAAGTCTCAATCGTAGCTCGCGGACGCGCCGGCGGTTATACGCTCAAGCTTCCACTCGAAGACCGCAAGCTTCAGTCAAAGAAAGAATTCCTCGATGATATTGCAATGTCGCTCGGTGGATACGTTGCTGAAGAAACTATTTTCGGTGATATCACGACTGGTCCTTCAAATGATTTACAGGTTGCAACAGGCCTTGCTCGTGCCATGGTTACTCGCTGGGGTATGAGTGATGCCATTGGTCCCGTTGCGCTCGAATCTGACGGCGGACGAACAATGTTCGGACGAGGAGTAGAAGACAAGGAATACTCCGAGCAGAAATCTGCCGAAATCGACGCAGAAGTTTCAAAGATCATGCAGGCAGGATTTGCCAGCGCCCGAAAGGTGATCAGCGAATACCGAAAAGCGCTTGATGATATTGCTGGTCAGCTGATCGAAGTGGAAACACTCGAGCAGGCGGATTATGAAAAGATCATTATGGCTCATGGGATTAAGTTGAAGAAGAAGCAGGAGCAGAAGGCAGCTTAGCTAGGAAGGAAAATAAATAAAACAGATTCAGGCCGCGGGCTTCGCCCGCGGCCTGAATTGCTATAAACCCTTAATTTACAAGTATATTTTACTTGACTTTTGCACAAAAACGTGCTAAAATAGTAAAAAACTTGTAAGAATGATAGGTTACTCCCTGCGTCACATGACGCGCGTAATTTCTTTCACGGAAGCACTTTCTGCACCCCGTAATACTACCGGATCAATGATACATTGTCCGTTCAATATCTTCGACAGGATGCTGTCAATGGTGAATGATAATCGCCATGAGGAAACAATTGGCATAATGCTGGCCCATGAACCCAAACCGGGGCAGTACATCATCTGCAACCTATTGGAGCTGAATATTGGAACTATGCTTCAGGTTGGACATGACGAGCGAAACCTTAATGCGGCACTGACAGTAAAAAATATTGCTAATCAGTCTGGTTACAACATTACAGTTGTTGAGTTTCATACTCACACCAAGATTATGTGTGATCCGTATCCTGAAGGCGCAGTAAATTTTTCTGAGCAGGATTATTACGCGTACAGCCAGCGTAAAATTCACATTTACGGTGACAAGTATGTTCATACTCTATTCACTCCGACACACGTCCTTACGCTTGGTTCTACGCTTCCATCATTCACTGTATTGGATCAGCGCAATCCTGCACTTGAGAAGGTTGGTGAGTTGATGAATAAACAATACCATCAGTTAGTACGTTAAACAGTTCAAAAAGATTTTATATAACCAGGTTTACCCAAGCCTGGTTTTTTATTTCAAGTCATCACACAGGAGAGTATTGACGAAACTTATATTTCATGCTAAAATATGCAAAATTTACACCATGAACATACGGGATTTCATTCAAGTGTTTTCGCTTGAAAACGTGCTAAACGGCACAAACGGCCACAGGACTCCGCTTATCATTTTATCCTTCGGAGACTTTGATAAGACTCTATCTCTCACAAAAAAGGTAGAAGAAACACGTGGCGTGCTGTTCTACAGAAAAGACAGGGAGAATAAGGATTACTATATAGTTATGGCAATGCTTGAAACAGGAGATGGAAATAGCGTAAGCGTATTCCACGACCCAGTAAAGTTTGAAGCCATAAACCACATCCTTACTGAATGTCCTAACTACGGCATGATGGAATATCATGTACATACCGAGCATACTGGCAGGGCATTTTACAACAATTTTTCTGCAGGGGATTTAGTTTCCTTGGGGAAAAATGTAGTTCGTATGCCGCATTATATGCATGTGTTGTTTACCCCAGAAAATGTGTGTACCTTCGGTCTTGATTCACCGGCCTTTACGGTTCCCATGAACAGGGTAATAGAACACGAAGCGCACATAGAAGAATGGCAAAAAATATTTAAAAAACTACAAAGAATACTTGCTCAGTGAGCAGTTTCTCAATCATACACTAAGCCGGCTTACCCAAGCTGGCTTCTTTATTTAATACAGAAATTGTTGACATTATTGCTAATTAATAGTATAATCAAATTATCAATTTTACATTAAAAACCGCTTAGGAGGGCGGCACATAAGTATGGAAACAGCAGTATCAAAATATACGCTTATAATAGCGTATAAACTTGGAATTAAAGGTTATTTTTATTGCAAAGCAGAAGACCAGGAAACTACATACCAATCACTGGAAACTACCGGTTGGAAAGTAGAACACGTACTGGTTGACGAAAACCAATCAGCAGCGCAGAAACCAAGCGAGCGCGCAAAAAAGGAACTGGAAGGAAATACCAGCATTTATGCTGCGCATGAAAACGACTTCACTAAAATTACAGCCAAGCCTTTTGATGGGGGAGTTGAAAAGGATTATATCTGCAGAAAGCAGGACGTAGACGCTGTATTTGCAGTATTAACAACTACCCAGCGGCTTGAGGTTACAGGTATTAGCGATGTTGAGAAAATTTCAGAACAATGCAAGTTCTGGCTGATAGCCTTTCCGTTTTATCCGCTGTTACTGGATACACAAAAACTGAAAAGAAAAGGCTGGTAAATTACCGGCTTTAGTTAACCGAAATGGCATCCCTCACCCGGATGTCATTTTTATTTGTATAGTGTCCACCCTCATGGATTCGAACCATGGACCCCAGAGGTATAAGCTCTGTGCTCTAACCAACTGAGCTAAGGGTGGAAATGGTTATTTGCCATGGCATTGTAGCGCAAAAATGCTGGAATTTAAAGAAAATTGACATATATGGGTTTTAAGGTTAAATTTGAGGGATAATTTTTTTATTTAACAATTGAAAACTTGGTGAAATGAATGAGAGTTTAGAGAAAGTCCTTGAACATGAAACAAGGCAAATTCGTGAGCTGTGTCAGAAGCTCAGAACGCTGAAAGGGCCGGTTGAACCGGTCAAAGTAAAGTTATTTTTTGACCTGATATTAAGCATATCCTCCAAGGTAGGCCTGCTTGAACAAACTACATACGGCATGTTAAGTGCCAATGTAGAAGGCCCCTTTGCTAACCTTACCAAAGGAAAGCGAGAGGAGTTGCGTAAACATCTGGAAGAAATGACGCAGGCAAAAGTTGAAGCTAGTGACAAGAAACGTAATCGTACAACCCATTATGATTTGCTTGCCAATTGGTATGAGCAAATAGGTTATGGCCGTGCAGCACAAATTATCGCCCTCGAATCGAGCAATGACAATCCATATATACTTGAAATGGCACTGATGGATGCCCAGTTCAGAGTTGCCCAGAAGAAGGTGAGTGTAATGCTTTCCTTGCTGCAGGTAATTCAGTATATCGAACCGATGATAATAGACGCATTTGCTGGGCTTTCTACCCAGTTGGTAAAACCGGGGACCCCGGAGCTGTTTTATGCAAATGGTGAATTGCCGGACTATATTGTTGAACACAAGCATAAGGATTACCACAAAAAGCCAATTTTGTTTAAGTTTTATGAAACTGACAATTTTCCTGGTTATTGCGGTATGATTGCCCACACCTTTAACGATGTGTTTGCTCGTGTAAATGAACTACTATTCGAGCTGGATAGGGAGGATTCTCTAAAACCACATTTAAGCGAAGGTTAAAACTACATTCTCACACGTATCTCTGAACCTGCTGGTCTTCCGGCAGGTTCTTTTTTATCCCCATTTTTCCTAAATTTCAATAGGAATCCGTCATTTACTGCGGTATTATATATAGTATACAGGTACTGGTATTGACGAATTATAAATAACTTAGTATAATTTAGCTATGCAAAATCTTAATGACTATGTCGAACGACTAGTTGCAGAAAAGGGCTTTGACGAAAAAGACCCTGAAGTGATCGCTCAGATCAAGGCTGATCTCTTGGAGCGGGTTGAAAACAGAATAGACGGAATGATTGCGAGCAGCATCGACCCTGAACAATATCCAGAATTCGAAAAAATCCTCGACACCGGATCCACAGAAGAGATCCAGGCATACATAGCTAAAGCTGTTCCTGATATTGAGGAGAAGGTGGCGAACGAACTTCTCGCATTTAGAAGCATCTATCTAAGTTAATCATCATGCCTGCCGAAAAAGTACCTACAGTTGAAGCTAAAAAAGTTCACACGAACAAGCGACGAGAAAAACCAAAACCGGCAGTCGCAGAAGCAAAGGAGCACCCAACAGCCAAGCCTGAAGTGCTCGACAAGGCTCTTCCCGTGGACAAGAGTGTTGCAGTAGACAAGAAGACTGAAAACAAACAGCCAGACAAGGACCGAATTCGCGCAAATGAAAAGAAAGTATTCAATGCGGCGGTGGTCAACACTACCAAGCTTGTTGAAGCGCAGGCGATGGACATCGGCGATCACCGAATGACTGAGTCCAAAGAAGATCGTAACGCCGGATGGTTTAAGAAAACACTCACTCGTATCTGGAAGCATAATCTATTCCAGGAATACTACCGTCAGAAAGAAATCGCAAAAGCAAAGGGAGAAATTCTCGGTTCAAAAAATTTGTATAAAGGAGAAGAGGGCGACACAGGAGCTGCACACAAAGAAGCAATGGGCGCTATTGTTGATCGCTTTACCAGTAAATACGAAGAAGACGTTCTCCGCAAAGAAGAGAAAGAATCAAAAAAGAAAGCAGATACATTTGTTGAAGGTCAGGTTAAGAACCTGATCAAGGAATATGCAGCAAATCCTCATATGAGCAAGGAGGCTTTTGAAGAAGCCAAGAATCGCATTTTGCATATTGATACCAGCAAGGAAATGTACGCTGATAACCTCGGTAAAATTGCTGAAGAAATTCGTGATGCCGTAGCCCACGGTGAAAAATTAAATGAATTGGATTTCGACCTTAACCTTACACTTGGTGAAGCTCGAGAAAGTTTGCAGACCGAAAAACAGCGACATACTTTCGACAAAGTCATGAATGTCGCCGGCAAAACTGCAGTCGGTCAGGCATTGGTAAATGTCGGCGCAATGGGATTGATTGCCGGAGCATACTCAGTCGGTAAATATTTGGGTACCAGCGTTGGTAAGAAAGCCGCAAAATGGTTTGGCTTTGGCGCGGGCGCGCTTGCAGCCGGCGGTATTGAAGCGGCAAAGGAAGCTGCGCGTATCAAGCGTGATCGTTACCAGCATATCCGCGAAAGTGCTAAGGGGATGAAGTTTACTGAAGAGGACATGAAGCGCCGCCAGGAAATGAATAAGAACCTCTACGAAATGCGCAGCGCCCGTGATATCTCAAACCAGATGGAAGCTGATATTGCCCGCATCGAATCCGGTAGACTCTCAGAAACTGATCTTCAGAATGTGGTAAAAAATCTTGCTGACCTTGAGGCTCGTATTCGCATTGGTGACCAGCGCAAGATTGACCTCGTTTCATTCTCATCATTCAGCCGTGTTGAACGCGAGCGCACAGATCTCGACCTCGCTCGAGCTCGCTTGAAGGTTGCGCTTAATCGCGGTATCCAGAACAAGACGATCCAATATACTCAATCAGCTGAATTTAAGGACTACCTCGCTTCAGCTATCAATGTGAACGAGCGTGATCTTTTGGGTGGCGAAAAAGGTGTTGAGGCAAAGGATAAAATTTTCAATAAGCTTAAGCGAAAGAGTATTGCTAAAGCATTCGTTAAAGGCACATTGATCAGTGCCGGTGTTGGTATTGCTCTGCAGGAAGTTACTTCTGTACTCCACGCTGATACAGACAACGCTCTCTCAGGTATGCTCAAGCATGCCCGAGATAATTGGACTGGCCATGGTGCAGTAAACGAAACACTCAATGCTCACTCAGGTCCGCTTGACCACAACGCGACAGCCCTTGAAGCATTCCGCCGATGGGCAATGGGAGATTCACCTCGACTTCCATTCGGTACAGGACATGAAATGTTGCTCGACAAGGACCTCCACTCACATCTCCAGATGCCTGACGGTGTACAGGCTGTTCAGAGCGCGACAGGGGAAGGTTCGGATATCATCCGCAACGGCGAAGTGATTGCTCATAACGTTTGTCTTGATGTTGATCAGAAGACAGGTGACTTGCTTGAAGAGACAAAGAAAATCTTGGCTGAATATGATATTCATACGAACATGGTTACTACTGGCACTCATGAAGAACATGTTATCCCTGCTCATGATTGGGTGGAAAAGAATATCAAAGGTTTGCACCATATTGCTCGTCAGTGGATGGGTAATGATACGCCGATGTATGAGGATCCTGATCATCCAGGACACTTGCTTGGTGCCGACCAGAACGAACTTCGTACACATTGGCTCGGTCAGAATCATACTGGTATTGCAGAAAATGGCCACTACCAGTTGACTGTTCAGCATATGACGAACGATGGTTCATACCAGGATGGTGTTTCAGTTGCTGCTGCAGATGAACGAGGTGCTGGCGCATTGAAAGCACTCCTCTCCGTCACAAAAGATTCTCAGCACTATGTTATTGAAGTTCCGATTTCAAAAGAAGGCTTGATTGATATCGATCCAAACTCTACAGAAGGCAAAATGCTCTTCGAAAATGTGAATGGCCACGCAGTCTACACTGGTGCCTTCTTGGAAATCGCAAAACCAAACGGTGTTACTGCTGATGGTCGTGAAATCATGCAGGTGCTTGGTACACACATTGGTACAGATCATGCGCATGATGGTGTTGAAATCGTTGATACGATCCGACATGACATCAAAATGGATGTTCCAGATGACTGGGATTATGATACGCCATATCCAGTGCCTTTGGTTCCTCGAACTCCGTTGGAACGTGGTAAGCCGGGTGAGCCGAGACCGATACCGATAATCGAGAAAACAAAAGATAAAGATGGTAATCCATACCCAGTTTACTATGGTATGAATTCCGCAGAAGGTTTGAAGGAAGAAATGGAACGAAATGGAGTTACTCCAGATCCATACTTTAAGAAGATAAAAGGCGGTAAAGAAGTTTGGATAAATAAAAACGGCGATCCGATTGTTCGAAATGCAGAGCGTGAACGCGCACGTATCCAGAAATATTTGGATAGTCAGGACAAAGCATATCTCGCAGAGCTTAAAAAATATATGGGTGCAATGGGGCCAATGAAGGAGAAGTGTCGTGTAGCGGTTACTATCCCTGCTCGATTTGAGGAGAAAAATCTTGGTAACTTGCTCGATCAGTATTCAAAGCAGACAGATGCGGCAGGTAATGAAATCAGCAAGGATTTATTTGAAATCAACATTATCGTTAACCGAAAAGAAGGCGAAAAGGCAGATCGTAGTGTTGAAATTATTGAAGAGTGGAAAAAGAATCATCCAGGCTATAATGTGAATGTTATGGATGTTGTCTTTCCGAAAGAAAAAGCAAACGTTGGAATGTGCAGAAAGTATATTACTGACCTCACGCTTATGCGTTCACTTGCGCGACCAAAGTCTGACGGACCATTGTATTTGGAATCTGAAGATGCTGACTTGTTTGCTATTGATAAGCGTACTGTTTCAAAACTCATTAATGACTTTGATGCAAAACCGTATGTCGATGTGCTTCGTGGTATCCAGGATCGCCAACCGGAGGTAATGCAAAAGAATGATTTACTCTTCTTTGATCGACGTCTCTGGGATATTATGGAAGTCTTTATGCGTAAGGAGGCGTACCGACCTGAGAACATGAAAGGAAGCAGCTTTGTTTGGAATCGTGTTATTAGTGGAGGCTGGAACACCGCATATACCGCAGAAGCATATGCCCAGATCGGTGGATATGTTTCTGATGTTATCGGTGAAGACATGAAGATTGGCCAGAAGATTTCTTTGCTCCGCGGTCACGAAGGCAAGAATGGAGAAATCATTGCAAATACTAGTACTGCTGAAACGTCTGGTCTCCGTTCAAATTCGAGCCCACGACGATTTATTGACGCAATGGTTCGCAAAATCTCTCCTTATGATGATTTTGAGAACCAGTCACTCAAGGAAAAGTCTCTTGATGAATTGATGGAAGGAATCAAGGAGTTCGCAAAGATCTCTGAAGGTCAAAAGGGTGCTTATGAAGATGCGATTAACCGTTTGGGCAGTTTCCTGGCTGAACAAATGTCAGACAGCACTGAAGCTACAACCGTATTGCGTCGCACATTGAATATTATGGGTTTGAAGGAAAATACCCATTATGTATTTAAAGGTAATGCTTTAGTTGAATTTAAGGACAATGCAATGAGCCGCATTTCTTCTGTACTTGAACGATACAAGACTGAGAAGCGTCACGAATGGGGCTACCGACGTCAGAATCATCCACTTGTTTTTGGTGGAAAGGCTCCGGCTACCCCAACTGAAGGCACAACAAAATCAAAGCCTGAAGATTTGTTAACTGGAAGTGCGGGTGGTACTGGTTCTACTGAGGCTGCTACGGCTACAGGTACAACACCTGAAGTTTCTCCAGCTGGTGTGGGCACAACAGAACCAGAAAAAGTCGAAGCTGCTCCTACCCCAGCAACAGCCGAATCAGGTGTTAAACTCCGCTCAGATGCCGATACTATTCTTAGTTTTATGAATGAAACAGTTGGTGGTCTTGAGGTTGATATAGAATCACGTTTGAAATTATATACTGAAACTGCGAAGCGTTCAGAGCGACCAGCGGTTGTTGTGTTCGAAACTGATCCTAATCGCCGTGATGCTGTTATGGCAGTGATTGAGAAAATGCGAAAGCGGTTCCCAGTTGCTCAGATCGAATATGTCCCATTGCCTGATGATAAGTCAGAACTTAAGAACATGACAAAAGAAGAATACATGAAGGCACAGCTTGCGAAGCTTCGAGGTGAAGCTGGAATTCCAGATGGTATTAATCAGGGAACTATACCAGGAGGTGATTCACCACTGTTTAAACCAGCCGCATAAGCCGATTACTCAAAATGCATCTCCTCTAAATGCCGCTCCGAAAGGGCGGTATTTAGTTTGCCATGGGATGCGAGAGAAGGATCCTGTTCAATGATGGCAATGGCTTCATTGCGAGCCGCTTCAACCATCTTGAGATTTTTGATCGCTTCCATACCGATATCTGTCATGCCCCACTGCTTGGTTCCAGCAAGTTCACCGGCGCCACGGAGCGAGAGGTCAAGTTCGGCCAGTTCGAAACCATTTTTTGCATTTTTGAAAGCTTTCAAGCGTTCACGAGTTTTTTCTGATTTGGATTCAGCAAAAGCGAAACAGTACGCCTGATCATTGCTGCGGATCACGCGACCGCGGAGCTGATGAAGTTGGGAGAGACCGAAACGTTCAGCCCCTTCGATGATGATGCAGGTCGCATTCGGCACATTCACGCCGACTTCAACAACAGAGGTTGCTACCAGAATATCCGCAGCGCCGCTGGCAAATTGTTCCATGATGTATTCCTTGTCTTCCTTTTTCATCTTGGAATGAAGAATTGCAATTGTCTTACCAGGAAAGACATCTCTCTCAAGACGTTCAGCTTCCG
Organism: uncultured Candidatus Saccharibacteria bacterium; assembly: GCA_964535545.1. Classification (GTDB taxonomy): domain Bacteria; phylum Patescibacteriota; class Minisyncoccia; order Phycocordibacterales; family UBA9973; genus DALYCO01. Next base: position 20,858 of record CAZHUT010000006.1, read on the forward strand.
CCGTCACAGATTTAAGGTTCAAAGCATTTTCTTTTGTAGGATCTGGTTCATCTATGCGAGGACAGATAACGTAGAGCTGGCGGCCCTTGGCCATTTCTTTTTTGATCAATTCGTATGCCGCTTCGCGCTTGTCTGGCATGACAATGTCAGTGATGATTGGCTTGCGGCCTAACGGCATCTGATCTAAAACAGTTAAATCCAAGTCGCCGTAGATAGTCAGTGCAAGCGTGCGGGGGATAGGAGTAGCAGTCATTGAGAGATAGTGCGGAGCGAAGTTTTCTTTCTTGGCTAACTTTGCACGCTGAAGGGCGCCAAAGCGGTGCTGCTCATCGATGATTACCAAGGCCAAGTCTTTGAATTTAACACTCTTTTGAATCAGTGCATGCGTACCAATAACAATCGGGATTTCACCGTTCGCAACCCACTTTAAAAGCTGGTTGCGGGAAATATTTGTCCATGTGTTTGTCGACGAAGCGACTTTGGAAGGGAATTTGCGGCAGCCGCTGCCGGTAATCAGACCGATCTGAATTCCGGTGTGGGTGAAGTATTTGATGAAGTTTTCGAAATGCTGAGTGGCGAGAATTTCTGTTGGAGCCATGTAGGCAACTTGAAGCGCGCCGAAGTTTTGTCCCTTCGGGCGATTGCGGATGACGGCATATGCAGCGCTTGCGGCCACGGCGGTTTTTCCTGAACCTACATCTCCCTCAAGCAAGCGCGCCATTGGATGTGCCTTTTCCATGTCAGTTTTGATTGCCTCAATAGCGTCCTGCTGGCCCTTGGTTGGAGTAAAAGGGAATCGGGAAGTAAAATCTTCGAGGTCCTTTTCATCAACATGCACATCATATGATTTGTTTTCTTCATATAGAGAGCGTTCCTGCTGGCGCTTCAATTGAATGAAAAAAACTTCTTCGAAGGCAAAACGTTTGCGGGCGGCCTCAGCATCATTTTCTTTCCTCGGCATATGCATCCAGACGAGGGCAGTAGAGAGCGTCGGCAGTTTATATTTCTTTAAGATTTCTTCAGGCAAATATTCATCCATTTGTGCTACCAAACCGCTGGCAAAAATACGCTTGATAGTGTGATACATCCAGCGCGATGTAATGCCGCGGGTCTCAGGATAGACCGGAAAGCCGAAGATCTCTTCAGATTCACCATCTCCAAACAGGGAATCATGACTGTCGATCGGCATAATGGCACCGGCTTCAACTTCGGGATTTGAGAAATACAATCCGTGCTTGCCGTCAGAAACTTTGCCGGTCAGACCAATAGTCTGACCGGCATGAATCATTTTGGCCATGTAGGCCTGGTGAAACCACAAAACCTTGATCGAGCCAGAAAGATCCTCAATCGTTGCCTCGCTCATTGGAATTTTAGTTTTGAATGATTTCTTAGTCTCAATCGAAGTAATCTTGCCGTAAATAGTCGCCGCATCACCAGCTTTCAAATCACGAATCTGTTTAACATTACTGATGTGTGAATAGCGGGCAGGGAAGTGAAAAAGCAGATCGTGAACAGTAGCAAGGCCAAGTCTCTTTAGGGCTGCTTTCTGGTTTACATCAATTCGGGTGATTTTCTCAAGCGGAGTAGTAAGTTCCATAGGCCTTATTGTACAGGAACCATACTTTCCACGCATATTTGACTTTCAACGGTTATGTTATAGAGTTTGTAAAAACAACGCTCTATGATAAGTAAACCCTCTCCGCTACGCGCATTTTTGTATTCGCTTATACTTCTACGGCCAATCTATGCGCACTACCACATCTTGAACTATTTAGATAGCCATAAGACAATTTTTGGATTACAGGCAGAAGGAGGTGCTCAGAAGCTTCCAGGCTTCTTAACCCTGGCATACCAGCTGTATTTCCGTTTAACCAAGGACCCGCGCAAGTTTATGGTCGAAGATTTAATATATGATCTGGAATTGCTCAATGATGGGCGCCTAGAGAGAATGCAGAAAGTTGAAGATGTTCGCACACTGTTGCTTAGGTTGGAACGACTGAGCAACTTTGAATGCGGTTACTTTTCTTTTACCAGCAACCCAGATACATTAGTAAGTATTTGTCCAAACTGGGGCAAGGGATCGCTCACTACACAAGACATCTCTTTTGGTGGCATATGGGATCTTCCTGTAAAAACTATATACGAGTGGTCGCTTGAACGCAGCGATAGCCGCAGAGGTGTGCAGGGTACTGATTATTTCAACAACAAAACCGGGTATGAAATAATGGACCACTACGCATCTCTTTTTATGAAAGAAGAGGCTACAAAAATTACTGCAATAATTGAACGAATGACAACGGGTATATAGGTACTACGTTGCTGATATAACAAAACAGGTTGGACGCCTTTAGCTCCAGCCTGTTTATTTTTTTTTTACAAATTATTGTCCGATTAAACTCTTGATCTTATCAGCCAATTCATCAAGCGTGAAATTGGATTTGATCATGAAGTCGGTTGCCCCGAGTTCGCGAGCTTTGATGATGTCTTTGTCTTCAGCGAGGTTTGAGAAGATAATGATCGGAGTTGTTTTTGTCTTTTCTGTTTCTCGAAATGTTTTGAGTACACTGTACCCATCGCCGCCCGGGATGACGAGATCAAGCAATACGAAATCTGGAGTATCAGCCGCAAGATATTTTGTAGCGTCTTCTACATTTGATGCAACTGAGACTGTGTAACCTTCCTTTGAGAGCTTTGTCGCTGCCAAACCCTGAAGGAATGTGTCGTCTTCAACTATGAGAATTTTCTTTGCCATATATGCTAATTATACTATACATTAAGTTTCAATTCTAATGTGTCACTGGAGTCTTTGGGATAGTCATGAAGAAGGTCGTGCCTTCATTTTCCTCGCTCTCAAACCACATTTTGCCGCCATGAGCTTCGACGATCATTTTTGTAGTGTAGAGGCCGAGACCGGAACCTACCTCCTCGGTCGCTTTTGCGTTTGTCGCACGATAAAACTTTTCAAAAATCTTTGGCTGTTCGGAAAGGGGAATGCCAATACCCTGATCTTTGACTGAAATGCGGATGGCATCTTCCTGATTGGCTATGGAAACGATCACCGTCTGGCCCTGCTTTGAGTACTTCAAGCCGTTTTCGATCAAGTTCTGAATAACGACGCGAATTTTGTCGGCATCCATTGAAATAAGTGGAAGGGACGTTTCGGGGCGGAGGAAGATGATCTCAACGCCCTTCTTGAATGATTCGCCATGAAAATCGAAGATGACATCATCGAGTAGTTTGATGACATCCGTCTCTTTGTAGTTGTAACTGAAAACAACGCCATCCTGTGTGTGATTAACGGCAAGCATGTCATTGACCAGACCAAGCATGCGTTCCGTTGAGTCGTATGCTTTCTTCATAAAGCCTGCCTGTTCGTGGGTGATAGTTCCAAAATCCTCATCAAGGAACATTTTGAGCATCCACTTGTTTGCTGCCAGAGAGGTGCGCAGTTCATGGGCAGTAATGGAAATCCAGTCGCTCTTTAATGCAGTCATTTTTTCCAATTCGGCTTTTTCTTTTCGTAATTCGTGTAGTTCGTCCATAGGCCAAGTATAGCAGGTTAGGCCACATGGAAAAAGCGCCGATTCCGTGCTATGGTAGAGGCCTAGACATTCGTTCAAATCATAAAATTTTTTAACCAAAACACGCAAAAACTAATAACTATGTGCGGAATTATTGCTTATGTTGGCCCAAGAGAGGCCTATGATGTTTTAAAAAGCGGCTTAAAGCGCCTTGAATACCGGGGCTATGATAGCTCAGGTGTAGCCTTACTAAATGGAAACCAAAAGTTTCGTATTTATAAGAAAATTGGCGCCCCAGCAGCACTTGAAAAGTATTGCGAGGATTCCAAATTGGATGTAAGTGGCAATATTGGCATCGGGCATACCCGTTGGGCAACTCACGGAGAGCCTACTGAAGCCAATGCCCACCCGCATTCCTCTAAACATGGCACCCTTGCATTGGTACATAATGGGACCCTTGAGGGATATGCCGAGCTTCGCCAAATGTTGATTCAAAATGGCGTAACCTTCAAAAGCCAAACTGATACTGAAATTTTAGCTCACCTTATTGAATTGGTGATGCGGCGTGATAAGCTGTCTATTATTGAAGCGGTTCGTTCTGCATTAAGTCTGATTTCAGGAACGTATGCAATAGTGGTGCTTACCCAAGACGGCGAGCTGGTTGCGGCATGCAATGGCAGTCCTTTGGTAATAGGCAAAAAAGAAATATCTGACTCAAAGTTTGAATATTTCTTTGCCTCAGGCAGCGAAGCTTTTTTGCAGTACACGAATTCTGTTAGTAAATTGAAAGATGGTGAAATGGCCTGGATAGATCGAGCGACTGGTTTGCTTGCTATTCAAACTATTGCCAGCGCAGAACCCAAAACACCTGCTTTTATAAAATTACGGCATTCGCTTGAACAGATAGAAAAAGGCAACTATGAACATTTCATGCTTAAAGAAATTCATGAGCAGCCGAGAGTCATACAAGATTGTATTAGCGGCAGGATTCGTCCTGATGAACAAGTTCACTTATCTGCGGTAAACTATCTTATTGATCAGCAGAGATTGCGTAGCGGTTTTCAACGAATCATTCTTCTTGCGTGCGGCACCTCATACCATTCAGCCCTTGTCATGAAAATGTTTGAGTCAAAAATCGGAATACCAGTTATTGTTGAAACTGCAGCTGAATTCCGTTACCGTCAACCACTTTTGGAAAGGCAAGACCTTGTTATTCTAATTTCACAATCAGGCAGCACGGCTGATACGATTGAAGCAGGAAAATACGCAAAAGAGCGAGGAGCTTTGATGTTTGGTGTATGCAATGTTGTTGGTTCGGCTATTCCACAACTAACCGAAACAGGTATTTACACACATGCAGGCTTAGAAATCGGTGTTGCTTCAACCAAGGCATTTACTGCCCAGGTTGTGGCACTAACACTGCTTTCCATTGCCCTTGGCGTGCACAACAATCGCATCAAACCTGAAGAAGCACGAGAGTATACGCGTGAACTGAAAAGAATGCCAGAAATAGTTGGTAGTGTAATTGAGCAGGTTTTGGATCCCGTTCAGGATTTTGCTGATTACTTAAACCGGAAGGTTACTCCGATAGAACTTCCATGGTACTACAAGTTTCTGCGTCCACATCTGAAAAAATATGACCAGTGGGCAGTAAGCAATGTGCTTTTTTTAGGCCGTGGACAAGGATATGCTCTGGCAAAAGAAGGAGCATTGAAGTTGAAAGAGATTTCCTACATCAATTCCGAGGGAATTCCTGCTGCAGAAATGAAGCACGGCCCTATTGCCACGGTTGAAAGCAATAAGCCAATCATATTTATCGCAACTGAGGGCAAACAGTATGAAAACGTAATTAGAAACATGCACGAGATAAAGGCTCGCAAAGGCGTTATCTTGAGCATTGTGACGGAAGGGGATACTCAGGCCGTTGCACTTTCTGACTTTGTTATCAGAGTTCCAAAAGTAAATGAAATGTTTACCTCGCTTGTAGTTGCTCCAGTATTGCAGCTTATCGCATACTACACTGCTGTTGGACGCGGCACGGACGTGGACAAACCGCGCAACCTCGCCAAGTCGGTTACAGTAGAATAAGTTTATCTGAATTGTTTATCTTACACTTCCAGTGCCTCAGGGTGCTGGAAGTTTTTTTATTTAAAATAAAACACCCGCCTATTGGCGAGTGTTTTAAAGAGAGATACTTTATTGCTGTGGACTTGTTGGAGTACCTTGAGGCTGCGTTGGCGCTGGTTTACTGTATCGCTCCTGGTATAACTTGCGATATTTTGATAGATCACTTAAAACCTAAGATTCAATCTCTTGCTTGGTAAGCTGGAAACTATCAGCTAGTGGGTTTAGTTTTTTAGTGATTCGTACTTTCATGATTTCTTTTTGTTTACCCTTCTGAACAAGAGAGGTTCTGGTTGTAATTCGACATTCACACCTGCACGTTGCGCATCAGCAAGATGATCCTCAAATTTTTCAAGAAGATATGACTGCATCAGATCTTCATATTCTGAAGCTGTTAGCGAGTATGCAACCTTTATTTTTTCCAGAGCATCTATTGGCGGTAGAATCCCTGACTCATATTTGCTAATATATGCATAATAATGCTCACCAAAATGAGGTTTTAGCTCCTTATCTAGGCTACGAACACTCTTCCCAGGGAAGTGGATTTCGCGAAGCGTTTTAATTTTGTTTTTGAATTTATTAAGCATGTTACTATTGTAATAAATAAAAGTTACATATGCAACACCACCCCTGTGTAAAAACCATAAAACCACCCATTGGGTGGTTTTATGGTTGTGAGTCGCACTACTTGCTTAGGCAAGTGAGTTGACTCCGATACTAAATTGTGTTGGCGGTGTATGTGGGTTAAGTACCAAATTGACGAGGCAGTGTAAGGATATTCTAGCATTTTTTCTAAGACCTCACTTAGGCACTCGGGTCGCCAGTAAGACTGCTTTAGATGTTTTTAAACCCCTCCTTATCACCAAAGTGTATTAAAAATATATATGCAGGGAGTCGATTATAAAATACAAATTCCCACAATGAAGAATTTCCGTCGACAGTCTCTGCAAATCTATATTTGAAAACATCATTTCCGATAAATTTCTGTGTGTTCATTAGCTTAAGATATTCTATGGTTTTATTTTTAGCTGTCTGATCATTTTCTAAATTAAAAGTACTCCAGTCATACTGTAAGCTATATTCCTTTTCTAAATCTAGAAATTTACCTTTTTGCTTAAAAAACAAACCTTTAATGATTTTTATTAGAATTTTACTGAAATTATTTTTTTCATCCTCGGTCATAATAACTTGCGTAACACTGCCAACCAATTTCATTTTTTTGAATTGATTTACGGCGTATGAAATTTTTGACTTAAGATTTTTTGTTTTTGACTCAACATGTTTCTTCGCTTTTGGGTCATCAATAGTGTAATTAAACAATATTTGGCAAAAATCATGTTCATGATTATTTCCTAAAGAGTTATTACAACTTTTATGAGCGTTCTCTTTTGGAATTATAAAATCACTAAGATCACCTTCCGTATCTTTAAGTAAGGTCTTTGGAACTATATGCTCTTTACCTCCTTGGTTATTTAAAACTTCTTTCCCACACCAATAACAAATACTCATTTACTTTAAGTTTTTTGAACCACAATTTATACAAAATCTAGAATTTTTGGGAGTTTCAACACCGCAATTACCACAGTGGTTTTCGTCAGGTTTGTTATTTATTTGTTCCTGTTCCTCCTCGTGTTTTTTATGGTCTATCCATGGTCTCAAGTGTGGGTTTTCAGTATACGCTTTCCTCTTTGCATTAATATAAAACAATACAGCGACAACAACCAAAGATAAAATACCCAAAACAGTAGAAGATTCAAAGACAAGAATTACTATACCCAGAACAACAACGACTTTAATTCCTTCAATTACATCTTTCATATTATTGATTATAACTAATGATTAGAATTATGGGTACTCGGGTCGCTTTTAGGGTGCCCTACTTGGCGGGGTGTCTCGTGTTAGAACCTTTCTCAGTCAAGCCCAATAAGGTTATTCGGACCTTTTTATTTTATCACGTTCGACGCACCTCGTGCGCTTAAATTACTGCATTATTTGTGTCACCGTCCAGCCCTTAAAATCCTTATTTATATCAACTCTATACGACAATGATTTATCTCCATATGAATCTCTAAACTCTGTTACAAGATAAGAATATTTAGAGTCTACAACTTCCAAAAGTCCGATTATGAATACTGCTTTAAAAGCATGTCTCCCATAGATATTTTCTCTGATTTTTTGTCTGGTAAACATTTCTGCCCCATCAAAGAAAACCACAAGGGCTTTATCTTTTGCATATTTAGCACCTCTTTTAATTTTGTGATCTATAGCCCAAATGATTCTATCATCTCCTTTTGGTAGTTGTTTACCAGCGGGATAGTCCATTGCACATACATGTTCAACTCCAAAACCAGTTTTATCACTCTTATTAAAGATCAAACCATCACCGCTCTTTTCTTCCTGAAAAGTGTAATCGTGGCCAGTAATTTTTCGCAAAACAGCGCAAAGAAGAATATTTGCCCATGCCTCACGCACAAGCATATTAAAATTTGTCAGACGAACACCCTGAGTAAGAAATTTAGGATTCTTTACATAAGGTTCTAAATCCTTCATTGCGATATTAAGATTTGCAATCTGTTTTCGTTCCATGTTTCATCTACAATAAGTTCCTTGCAAGGTAATAGCCCTCTACAATTGGAAAACTCTTTATCAAGCAAATTTTAATTTAAAGTTTTTTCTTATCTTTATTTCCAGCGAACAATAAAGCAAAACCAAATAAAAACACAATTACTCTGAAATAGATAGGAAAATCAACAAAACCTCCCCAACCCAAGAAAGGAACAATACTACCTATGATGAGAATACTTCCGAGTCCCTGCCATTGATTTATCATTTTCAGGGATTTTTCTTTTTCATCTGTTGATTTTAAAGATTGGATTTTATTTGCTCGTAAATATTTTCTGACTGCAAATATTACCCAAATACCCAAAAGCAAAATTGTTATAGATAATATTAAATAGTATTGTGCATTATCTGACATAAATTTTTAATTTAATTAAAGATCTTAGTAATTTCTTAATTTTAACAAAAATTTATCCTAAATCATATTTTATTAATATGCATCTTGTGCTACCTGTTAGATGCGGAGGAAGTGAGATTCGAACTCACGGGCCTTTTACAGCCGACGGTTTAGTAAACCGTTGATTTAAACCACTCATCCATTCCTCCACTAGGTCGCCATGACTTTCATAGACGTCCAGTAGGAAAAGAGTAGCAAATATGGTAGGATTTTGCCAGTTTCCGAAAGGAAAACACGGAGCCGTGTCAGAGTGGTCTAACGTACCTCTTTGCTAAAGAGGCAGGGTGTAAAAGCCCTCGCTGGTTCGAATCCAGCCGGCTCCGC
>CAZHUT010000007.1:0-9433 GCA_964535545.1 uncultured Candidatus Saccharibacteria bacterium
TATTCTGCACATATTCGTGCGTGCATCATTGTCTTTTTTTTTTTCAAGCAGAAGACGGCATACGAGATTTATCGACTGTTGGGGGACTTGTTACAAGGGCAGTAACCGATATGACCATGGAGTTATTCGTTTCTGATTTTGAAACTCGTATCGAGCGCGCGCTTGAGGAAAATAGCGGCTTAAAACTTTTAAATTTTGATCGCCATGTTGAATCCTAAACTAAAACTCAATCCAAAATTGTTCATGGATGATGTCGAGCAGGTTCCAATCCGCAAAGGATTCGGCACCGGCCTTAAACTTGCCGGAGAAAAAAATCCGAATGTTGTTGCACTTTGTGCTGATTTGACTGAATCGACCCAGATGCATTTGTTTAAAGAAAAGTTTCCGGAACGATTTGTTGAAATTGGTGTGGCGGAACAAAATTTGGTCACTGTTGCATCAGGTATGGCAGCCATGGGCAAGATTCCATTCGCATCTTCATACGCAATGTTTTCTCCCGGCCGAAACTGGGAACAGATTCGCACCACAATCGCATACAATGACCGTAAGGTAACCATTGTCGGCTCACATGCAGGTATCTCCGTCGGCCCAGATGGTGGAACACATCAAGCAATTGAAGATATTGCACTCATGCGCGTGTTACCAAATATGGATGTTGTTTCTCCATGCGACAGTATCGAAGCCGAGAAAGCTACGCTTGCTATTGCAGAAAATAAAAGTCCAACATATTTGCGTTTGGCTCGCGAAAAAACTCCAATCATCACAACAAAAGACACGCCATTTGAAATCGGAAAGGCGCAAATATTTTGGGAGCCCGATCATGGACTCGCTCATGTTGGTGTCATTGCTACGGGCGCACTCATTCACAAGGCACTGATGGCCGCGCGAGAACTCGAAAAGAAGGGGATTAAAACAAAGGTAATGAACCTTGCCACAATTAAGCCGCTCGACGCTGAAGCAGTGATTGCTTTGGCGAAGGAAACTCATGCAATCGTTACCGTTGAAGAACATCAAATTGCCGGCGGTATGGGAAGCGCCATTGCAGAACTTTTGGCTAGAGAATTTCCAGTGCCAATCGAATTCATTGGTGTTCAGGACAAATTCGGCCAGTCGGGGACGCCAGAGCAGCTTATAGAGCTCTACGGTATGGGTCAGCGAGCAGTTGAGCAGGCAATTGTTAAGGCACTGAACCGTAAAGCAAGCAAGTAATTTCTATTAGAGTATTAGAAAACAGGCATTTACTTATGCCTGTTTTTGTTGTAATTTAAGGGCAAATTAACTGAATCTAAACCAAATACCTAAACAAACCAATACAAAAAAACAAACAAAGCGTATGAAGCAGTATCAATTTTTCCTCGACTTAGGCAACAACTATGGAACTTCTTTCAGTATTACGAGCGCTCGCGAGTTAACAGAGGCAGAGCTTGGCTTACTTAAGCTGTACCTTGCCCGATCTTTCCAGCGTGACAAGCTGAAACCAGTATCTCAATTGGAAACCAAAAGCGACTTGCTAATTATCGGACCAAACTTGCGCCATGCCACGCCAGAATCCGCAAAACGGGTTGAAGCAGTGCAGAGCGGCGGTTTGACTTCGATTCGGCAAATTGAATTGTTCAAGGTGTATATGTACGGAGCTGTAAACGGCCACAAGCCGGATCGCATGCTCGAATCAGCATACACTTCGATTCCGAAGATACCTGACATTGAAGTTCGCATTATGCTTGAACCCGAAGTTCCATTTATGGAGCAAGGCGACCAGGCAATCAACGAAGCAAACCTGCTTCAAAAAATCGGCCTGGTAAAGTTCGACATCGAACAAGTAATCTTGCCCATGTACAAAAAGATAACGCGCAATCCAACACTCTCTGAGCTGTTTACGATTGCCGTTGTGAACTCTGAACATGGCAGGCACCACACGATGAACGCCATTATTGAAATTAATGGCGAGCGTCAGGATAAAACAATGTTCCAGATGATAAAGGAACCATTCCTACGTAACAATGGTGATACCGTTGTGGGATTCGCGGATAATTCAAGCGCACTAAAAGCTTTCAAGGATTTAATTTATATGAATTCAAGAATTGGAAGTAAGGCGGTGCATTTTATCTACTCAGCAGAAACACACAACTATCCATCAACTATCGAGTCTTTCCATGGCGCGATTACCGGCACTGACGGAGAATTTCGCGACATCTGGGCGATGCGCAGAGGCGGCCAAATTTTATTTGCCGTTTCCGGCTACGCCTTTGGAAACCTTGGAAAGATTGCAGACAACTACTACATACCGGGCGAAGGCAAAATATATGTTCCATTTCCAATCAAAATCGAAAAACCACTTGATGCGGCCATGAAAATGACCAAGGGAGTGGCGATGGGGGGTAATGAAGTGGGCTATCCGACCAATGTTGGCTATACCCGTTCATTCGGGGACACTGACTTATTCGGCCAGCCATGGTCATTCTGGAAAGTGCAGCTTTTTGCTGCCGCTACCGGCTATACCTATGGTGAACATATTAACAAACTGCCGATTGAACCTGGAATGAAAGTGTATATGATTGGCGGTCCGGCATATTTGATAGGAAAAGGCGGAAGCCAAAACTCATCAAAAATGCAAGGCGAACTTGATGCAGAACTGGACTGGAACGGTGTTCAGCGCGGAAACCCATTCATGTCGCGTAAACTTGCGGAAGCAGTATGCGCGTGCGTAGAGCTTGGTGAAGAAAACCCTACGGCAATAAAAAGTGATCAGGGTGCGGGTGGAATCGGTAATGTGCTGGCGGAGCTTGTTGCTCCATATGGCGCGCTGCTTGATTTTGCCAGAGTAACTCTTGGCGACCCAAACCTCACACACTCAGATATCTGGACTGCCGAATACCAGGAACGCTTGGCGTTCGTTATACGCAAAGGGTATGAGAAGCAATTTGAAGCTATTTGCAAAAACGAGAAGTTAAATTGCGAGTGTTTGGGTGAAATTACCGGTGACGGCAAACTTGTGGTGATTGATAGTAGAATTAATAAAACTATCATTGACCTTGAGCTGGCAGATTTATTTGCCAATGTGCCTCAGCAGATATTAAAAGATGACGACAGCTACAAGCATGATTGGCCCAAGGAAGTGCAATTGCCGCAAGATGTAAATTTGAAAGATGCATTATTACGGGTACTAAGGCGTGTTGAAGTTGGTTCGAAAGACTGGCACCTTCGCTATAAAGACCATTCAGTTGGCGGCAAGGTAGTCACGAACCAATACGCAGGCATAGCCCAAATACCGATAAATGACTATGCACTTTCATTGCTTTCGCAACACTCTAAAGAAGGCGGACTGCTTTCGATTGGTGAACAGCCAATTATTATGATAATGAATCCGCAAGCTGGGGTTCGTCTGTCAGTTGTGGAAGCACTTGCAAATGGAGCTGGCGTTGTAAAGAGCGGTGCAGCATTGCAGGCAAATGAAATGGTGGCAGTACAAATCAAGGGTGAATTAGCACGCACGTATGAGATGATAAAAACCGGTAGAGATACTGCGTTTGAATTACACATGCATTACGATGGAGGCAAAGACTCGACCCGTATGGCTGTAACCGGCCCTGACGGAAATGTTGTTTCTCCGCCAACGTTTGTAGTATCGCATTACGCTACAGTAGATAATGTTGCGAAGCGTGTTCCGGCTCATTTTGCCAAACCTGGCGGTAGTCGCATCATCGCGGTTAACTTATCAAGCAGCAAAGACAGATATCGTCTTGGCGCATCACCATTGATGACTGCCTACGATATGACCTGGAATGGAGAAACTCCGGATGTTGACGATTTGAGCCAAGTAAACAAGGTTCTTGCAGCGGTGTCGGAATTAGTTGAGCTTGGTTACATTACTGCATGTCACGACACGATTGGCGATGGACGTTTGGTAAGCGTGCTTGAAATGGCGCTTGCTGGCGGCTGTGGCGCTAATATGACTATTGATACCACAAATACAGTTACTGATCCCGGGGCGGACCCGCTTATTGCGAAGGCATTCGCTCAGGAGGCATGGCTAATTTTGGAAGTACCAAACCAGTTTATAGTAAAGAAAGATTGCATTACGGAAATTTTTGAAAAGCATGGAGTTGAACGCTTCGAGAATATTGGTTCAACAACGGCGAGCGGGTTCACCTGCACAGAAATTTCTACTACTGGCTCAAAGCAGCACATTGCGCTCTCATACAGCGAAATGTGGAACGCATACAACAGCACATCGAGCGAATTGAAAAAAGAACGCATTCGTCGCGCAAGCGGCAATGTCGGTCTGGTTGCCCAGGAAAAAGAATTCTGGAAGCAACCCAAAAGCGTGAATCAGCGAGTATGGGCGGATTTTGGCAAGTTAAGTTATGCTGCAAAGCTACACAAACACAACCCAAAGAAAGCCAAGGCGTTGGTGCTGCGCGCGGAAGGTTCAAACGGCCAGGAAGAACTTGGCTTCATGTTTGAAATTGCCGGCTTTGATGTGACTTATGCAAACATGGAAATGCTGTTACGCGGTGATGTGAAGTTGAAAGATTTCCAATTACTACTACTGCCTGGCGGATTCTCATTCGGGGATCTTTTCGGCTCAGGAGTGGCATGGGCAATGCAATTTAAGAACTCATTCCTCATGCAGGATTTGTTGGACTTTATCGCACGGCCCGACACACTGATATTTGGCGTTTGCAATGGATACCAGGCTTTAGCAGAGCTTGAAATCATGTACCACGGTATGCCGTCAGAAATTACTCCCAAATTAGTGCCTAACCAATCCAATTTATTTGAGCACCATCTTAACTATGTCACAATTCCAAGCAGAACCAACGCGGTAATGCTGAAGGACATGGAAGGGTGGATACTGCCAATATATTCGGCTCACGGTGAAGGAGCACACTATTTTGTGGATACTGATATTAGAACCAAACTTACTTCGAGCGGACGCGCACCGCTACGCTTTGCAAACGCCAATGGCAAACCAACTGGTGCATACCCATGCAATCCAAACGGTTCATTCCATGGCATTGCGGGCATGGTGAGCGCAAACGGACGAATACTTGGCATGATGCCGCACCCTGAACGCATAGTTTTGACAGACAACCTGCCATACATGCCAAAACAGTGGGAAGGCAATTTGAAAGAGTACACGCCTTGGGTAATGATGGCTTACAATGCATATAATTGGTGCGTTGCATCCCAAAAAACTCAATAACCCGAGATACAGAAATTGAATTAACGATTAACCTACAACAAAACGGCGCTACCAACCAGTAGTGCCGTTATTTTTTTATACAAATAAAAAGCGACAACTAAAATGTGTTGCCGCTTTAATTTAACTTCGAATCCATTGGATCTATTACACGAGCGATTCTGGCAGTTGTATCACGCATTGTCTTTGCGAGTTCCTCTTCAGCATGGAGCTCTTCTTCGGTTAGCGCATTGGCGTATAATGCCGCAATTTTTTCCTTAATCTCAGTGAGCTTGTCAACATAGACCGTATAGGGAACAGTTTCTTCCGCATAACCATTATGTTCTTCCATGTAAGAAAGCACTTCGTGCATCTCTTTGGTTAGCTGATCGCTGAGTTGTCTAAATGGCATAGATTGCTCATCTCGTGCATCGTTATCAAGGACTTCCTTGCTAATATGACTTTCGAGAGACTTATACTTTTCTGCGCATTCATTCATTCGCTTGTCCAAAACTGCATTGATATCATTCACAATTGCAGAGGCCTGTTTGAGGGCTTCAGCTTTACTTTTACCCATTAAATCACGGTAACGCTGCTCAGTATCTTTCATTGCTTGTTCCAGCGTCAAATCACCGTTTGCTGTTTTTTGGATTTCTTCATTGTTGAATTTCTTGCGTAAAGCATCGCGCTCTTCTTCAGAAACTTTGTTATTGAAGAAATGCTTATCAATTCTTGAAAATTTTGGTTGTTCTTCCATACGTGTGTTTTCGTGAATAATTATAGTGCTTTCAAAGGTTCCGACCTAGTATATCTTAGTTGGTAATATATTCAACTGCTAGTTTAATTTTGCTTTATTGTTGATTTCGGCATCCTCCAGAGTGAGGACCATCTGCATAAAGTAATCTTCTGCAGTGGGCGCAATCATAGACGCAGCAAATCTGATCTTTGCGCGCTTTTCATCTACCTCGTTTAATTCTTTCTGGGTATTCTGAAAATCTTCTTCAAGACGTTCGTATTCCTTTGCGTCGTTTTCAACATGATCCTCGGATTGTCCCTCGAGAAGTGTTTTTACTTCTTTTGAATATTTCTCTTCCGAATCCAATCTTCCGGAAATATTCATCATTTGAGCAGAAATTTCCTCAAGTTTCTTCTTTAAATCATATTGTTTAAGATCAAGGGCAACAAACTCATGGGCAAGAACCAGCACTTTCTGATCCATATCCAGCGTACTCTTGATTTCCTTGCCAGCGGCAATACTCTGGTTGGTTGGATCACCGGATATTCTTTCGACTCGGCCGTTGGCATTGAATGAAGCTTTGAATCCTTCCTGCATATAATTAAAGTTCAGTAACCTTATAATCTGCCGGCGCCTTCGCCAACCATTCGAGCAGCGCTTCTTTAGTAAGCAAGCCTTTCTGTGCGCCAGTGTACTGTACCACGTTCATCGAATTTACCGGACCCCACGTCATTGCTTCCTTGAGTGACATGCCGAGCGCCAAACAGACTGTCATTGTTGATGAAGTTGCGTCACCGGCACCAGTTCGAGAAACTGGAGGCTTTGGGTCAGGAAACATTGGAATCTTCCATATTATGTCATCAGTTTCAGAAGCGGTGAGACCATTAGGGCCATCAGTGATTACAACCATTTTGGGACCGAGCGCGCGCATTGCTTTATGCAATGTTTTGAAATCACTTTCGCCGAGGCCAAGAATACGTTCAGCTTCCTGCTTATTGCAGAAGAAAATATCAGTTGCCTTATATACATCGGCCAGTTCTTCTTTGCCAAGCTGCATCTGGAATGTTCCAGGCTGGAAGGCAAGCTTCACATCAGGATTTTCTTTGAGCCAGGCAACGAAATCATGCTGGAACTGCACGGCACTTTTGCCGATAGATGTGAGGTAAACCCAACGAGGCTTATGCTCAGCAAGCAGTTCTTTCGGAACTTCATAAGGGAAAGGCTCTTGTTTGACTAGAATGGTTCGCTCTGGGCCATATTGAAGCACATAGGCATTGTTTGTCGGGTGGCCTGAGTCCTTCTTCATAAAAACTTGGGAAACTTTCTGTTCTGCAAAGTAATCCCAAATTTTTTTGCCATCATCATCGTCACCAGTAATTGTAAGCAATGCAGAAGACACGCCCAATCGTGCCGCAGCCGTTGCGGCATTGCCGGCGTTGCCGACACCGCGAACAACTTCCGCGCTTTTGTAAGGGAGCTTGTCGCCGAATTTCATCGAGATGGTACATTCGTCGTGATTGATATCACAAGTTACGTGCGCATCCTCAAGTTGGATAAATGTATCGTTAAAAACATCACCTATGGCAAGAAAATCAATTTGTTCCTTCATATATGGCTATTCTAGCACATAGTGAGTGTCATGCTATACTTTCTATATATGCGAAATGTAAACCCACATATGACTAAGATTTTCCTGGACAGCGGTAATCCGGAGGAAACAAAAGAGGCTCTTTCATTGCTTGGCTTTCTCGACGGCCAGACAACTAATCCATCACTGGTAGCTAAAAATCCTCATATCGTGCAATTAAAGGAGCAGAAGTTACTCAATCCAGAAGTAATTTGGGATAAGTACCGCGAAGTCGCTTTGGAAATCCTCGAAGTCATTCCAGGCGGAGCGATTTCAGTTGAAGTATACGCGGATCAAGCAACTACTCATGACACAATGCTTTTTCAGGGACGACTTTTGGCAACTTGGTTTCCGGATGTATATGTAAAATTGCCGGCAACCGAAGCGGGTCTCAAAACCGCTGAAGTGCTTGTTGCCGAAGGCATACGCGTAAATATCACCCTAGTCTTTTCTCAGGAACAAGCAGCGGCAGTACATATGGCAACTAAGAATGCAAAACCAGGACAGGTATTTATTTCGCCGTTCATCGGCCGTCTCGATGACATCAATCAAGAAGGTTTTGACGTCGTAAAGAATATCAAGCACATGTATAAGGCATGGGGAAGTCATGTCATGGTTCTCGCCGCAAGTATTCGCAGTCTGGAACATGTAAAAAAATGCCTGGAGAGCGAAATAGATATTATTACCGCGCCGCTTTCAATATTCAAGGAGTGGGTAGCAAATCCCAATCTTGAGATCACAGATCCAGTTACATCAAAACAGCCCGTCCCGCTGCAGGAAATTCAGCAGAAACCGTGGATGGAATATAACATCCGCCACGAATTGACAGATAAGGGTATTGAAAAATTTGCCTCAGATTGGCAAAAGCTTTTTGAATAATTAGTTATTGAAAACCCGATAGAAGTGAAGAAAACGCGAGGCGATTTCAGAGATTGCCTGTTCTTCTGTTATTTCATTCTTGCGGAATTTCATCAATGCATCCAAAAAGATAGTTCGTCCAACGGCAAAACCGATCACTCCGGGAACCTGAGCACCAACTTTGAGCCATGTTTCGACAACTTCATCTGTTTCGTTTCGTCCGAGAGAAATTACTCCAACATTCGCTCGGCCATCCTTGCGAGCGGCATCCACTACTTTCTTATAATCAGCTTCAGTGAACATGCCTTCAATTTTCCAAACATCAGGTTCAACTCCAGCATTCTGCATTTCTTCGATCATGAGAGCAGTCAAGGTCGGACGGAGTTCACGATCATAACGAGATTTGTCGCCGCCAACGCTTGCAAGTTGTGCCTCCGTCGCACTAACGAGCGGCTCAATCAGGAATTTATAGCCATGAGCATGAGCGTAATCAGAAAGCTGCTTCAAGCCAGTCAAACTTCTTTGATTGTTTTCTGTATTTCCTTCAACGTTATATCGAACGAGTGCTTTTGTGAAAGTTGGCTGCACTTTTTCTATCCAGTCCTGCCATTCGGCGCCATGTTGGAATTCAAAAAAATCCACGCCGCTGATTTCAGTGCTTTGTAGTGTGTTGTATGCCTTTGCTTTTGCGTCCTGAAGAATTTCCAATCCAAATACATCATCAACAAGTATGGCTGATTCGTGCTTTAAGATTCCCATGTCGAGCGACCGCTCATAACCTTTGTAAATAATATTTTTATAGTGAGCCAGTTCCTTTGTCTGCTCATCTGTCAGTGGCTCATGATAGCCAAGCAGATTTTCAAAATATGACCGGTGGTCGAAGGGAAGTATGCAGATTTTTTTTGCATAACCAAGCTGTGTTTTGTCCATGCACTGAGTATACCATTTTATTTTTTGGCAAACAGTCTGCTATACTAAGGGCAATGTTCGACTCCCTCAAGAAACATTTCAAAGGCGATATTGATACGAG
>CAZHUT010000007.1:9533-12351 GCA_964535545.1 uncultured Candidatus Saccharibacteria bacterium
GCTCGGGTGCAGCCGGGATGTTTTTACCGTGATTTTGAGGCTGAGACACTAAAGCAAGATTTACTCCTCCCATGTTACACGGCTTCCAAAAGCTTGAACGCGGTCGGAGGAATGATCGGCAATAATTCCGGCGGCGAACTTACACTCAAATATGGAAAAACTGAAGACTATGTAAGGGAACTTAAAGTAGTTTTGACAGACGGACATGAATACACCTTTGGTCCGATCACACGACGGGAATTGTATTCAAAGATAACTGAACCGACTCTCGAAGGTTTGGTTTACAAGCAGATGTTTGAATTGATCAAGGACCACGAATCTTTGATCAACGGTTCAAAGCCGCATGTCTCAAAAAATTCAGCAGGTTATATGCTTTGGCATGTGCTGACTCGGGGTGCAACCGAAGATGAAGATGTTTTTGATCTTGCCCAGCTGATTGTTGGCTCACAGGGGACGCTTGGTATTGTCACAGAAATCGTGTTTAAACTTGTTGAGAAGCAAAAGAAATCAAAGTTGCTGGTCACTTTCTTACCAGATTTTTCTAAAGTGGGAGAAATTGCCAATGAATTATTGCAAACAAATCCTGAAAGCATTGAATCGTATGATGATAAGACTTTTAAACTTGCACTCAAATTCTTCACAGACTTCTTGAAATTGAAAGGTTTCTGGGGTGCGCTGAAATTTACCCTTTCATTCTTACCTGAATTCTGGATGCTACTCACTGGCGGTATTCCAAAGATGGTTTTGATGACTGAATATGCAGGGGACACAGAAGAAGAGATACAGCAAAAATGCGTTGCCGGAATGGAAAAAATTAAACATTTCGGGTTTAAGGCCCGCATTACCAAAAGTGAAAATGAAGCAGAAAAATATTGGGATATGCGACGAGACAGCTTTAGTCTGTTGCGCAAGCATGTCCAAGGCATGCGAACCGCGCCATTTATCGATGACATTATTGTCCGACCTGAGTTCCTTTCTGAATTTTTACCAAAAGTAAATGCGCTTATTGCTGAGTACCCGTCATTGATTTACACCATTGCCGGTCATGCTGAAAATGGTAACTTCCACATCATTCCGCTGGTAGACCCGAACGATCCAAAACTTCCGGATATTATCATCAAACTTTCACAACAAGTATATAGTCTAACGCTTTCATATCATGGCTCAATCACAGCCGAACATAACGACGGCATTATCCGCTCGCCGTTTCTTCCGCAAATGTATGGAGCAGAAATGTATGACTTGTTTGTGCGCACAAAATTCATCTTTGATCCGCAAACTATTTTTAATCCAAAGAAAAAAGTCGGCGTAACCCAAGAAGATATCAAGAAGTACTTGGTACAACCACACAAAGACACTCCTCACGCATCTTAGAATAGACTTCTCCACAGGTTTCAAGCCAGGCAGAAAATTGATATAATCAATGCATGAAAACAATGTTCCGACTTGCGCTCTCAGTGGCGTTGATCGTTTTTTTTGCAGTGACCCATACTGCGTCTGCCGCAACTATTACCGTTAACTCAACAGAGGATACCACTACTGCTGGTGATGGCAATTGTACTTTGCGCGAGGCAATTACAAATGCTAATGGAAACATTGATTCTACAAGCGGAGACTGCACGGCTGGTGAAGCTGATCCAACCGTTGACGTAGTTGATTTTAATTTAACCGGCGGCGGCCCATATACTATCTCACCCTCACTTCCATATAGCATTACTTCAAAGATGACTATTGATGGAACGACTCAAACAGGAACTTCATGTCCACTCGAAGGCGGTAATCGAGTACTTCAGATAAACATTGACGGCCAAGGATTTCCTCCTGGAGATAACGGTGGTCTTTTCAGTATTGCTGGCACTGCAAACGGAGTCACGATCAAAGGCTTGGCAATTTACGGCAACAATGGCGGGTCAGCGGTATTTTCTTCAGCTGACAATCTTACCGTCCAATGTTCAAACCTCGGTGTTGATGCTACCGGCTTAACTTCACACCCTAACATGCATGGCGTATCGTTTTTCAGCGATGCAGGATCGGTCACTTCAGGACATATGATCGGCGGGCCGAATTCCGGTGATGGCAACCTCATCTCCGGTAATGGTTACACCGGCGTATCATGGCAAGGAGTTGGTGTTATGTGCAACGCAAATAATATGACAATCCAAGGAAACTGGATTGGAGTAAACGGAACAGGACAAGTAGCAATGCCAAACAGTTCAACCGGAATTGCATGCGGAAATGGGGGATTTGGTAGTGCTGAATTGTCTAATATACATATTTTAAACAACGTCATTTCAGGTAATGGAGTAGAGGATGATAATTATTCTCCAGGAGTAAATCTAGGTGGCGCAGAGGAGCCAGGCGGAAATGCAACGGTAAGCAATGTAACCTTTAAAGGAAACATAATCGGACTTTCTGTGGATCAGAGTCAAAGTATTCCGAATGAAGACGATGGTATTTTTCTTGGTACTGCATTGGAAAATATAACAGTGGGCGGCGAAGCTCCAAGTGAACGAAATATTATTTCAGGAAACAATGGTAGCGGACTCTTTGTTGGATATGTCATCAGCAATGTAGTAATTATTGGCAACATAATCGGTGGCGATGACAATGGAAATGCTCGCGGAAACCAATACAATGGCTTAACTATCGGAGATACCGGTACTGCAACAAGTGTGACCGACGTCCACGACATAACTATCGGCGGCACAAGCGTTAATGATAGAAATGTCATCGTGAGTAACGGAAACGACGGCATACATGTTGGAGGTGCTCAAACAGTAACCATTTCAGGCAACTATATCGGCGTAATAGCTGATGG
>CAZHUT010000007.1:12451-27118 GCA_964535545.1 uncultured Candidatus Saccharibacteria bacterium
GAGGTGCTCAAACAGTAACCATTTCAGGCAACTATATCGGCGTAATAGCTGATGGTAGTACCTGCGCAGAAAATAGCGGATCGGGCATTTATATTGCCGATAACTCATCAGTAACGATTGGCGGATTGACTCCGAATGAAAAAAATATAATTGGTTGTAATGACACTGGCATTCGACTGGAAGGCGAGACTGCTGGCGTTACTGCAACGATTATCGGTAACTCAATCGGAATCGGGGCAGACGGCACAAGCAGTATCCCAAACAATAATTACGGCATCGTTGCTCGAGGAAATGTCCATGGTTCCATTGGCGGAGCGACAGCGGAAGAAGCAAACACAGTCGCTAACAACCGTTACGGTGTTTCAATACTAGAACGAACTAGTTATACTGTGCCAAAGATGAGCATAGTGCGAAACTCAATCACAAACAACACGAATATTGGAATCGATCTCTCTTTGCACGAAGGTTCTCAGCTTGGTCACGTAACACCCAATGACGCACTTGATAGCGATAGCGGCGCAAATGACATGCTCAACTATCCTGTAGTTTTAAGCACAGTCCAAAACGTAGATGATACCATCGTTACGTACAGTCTTGATGTTCCGGTGGGTACATATCGTGTTGAATTTTTCACAAACCCAACGCATGGCTTGCACAGCTCAGGAAATGGGGAAGGCGAAGTATTCAAAGATTATGATACGGTAACGGTGTCCGAACCTGGAATCCAGCTTTTTCAAAAAAGTTTAGCGAACACAATGCTGACAGATGTCATCACTGCCACCACAACTCTTTGTGGACCTGGCTGTGTAACCTTTATTGAAACTTCAGAATTCTCAAACTCAGCACCACCGGGTGTTGATTACGGAACAGCTGCCGGATCTCAAACAACACTTGCTCAAAACGGTGCTGCTCATTTAGTAAATACGGTATATTTGGGAGCTTGTGTAAATGGAGATAGCGGAGATGCAACAAACGGAGACCGTGATGGAGCTGTACAACCAGGCTCAATGCTCGGCACTGCGCCATGTACTGACGATCGTGATGGTGTCGTCTTTGTAAACGGTGAGGCAGTTCAAGTTCCAGGAGTCATTGGCGAAACATCATATACTCCCTCAGGTGTATCAGAATTGGATGATGCGCAATTTTCTGGCGACTACACAGGCGCCGGCCACTATTACTTTTTTGCGGCGGTAGTTGATACCAGCGGACCAGCAGATACTTTTATCTATGCAATCTTCGATGGATCAGATTTTGTATATCTCAGCAGTCCGATAACTATCACTGCCGGCGAGCCTCAATTGCTTCAAGATGGCGTATATATTACCTTCCAAAATGCAACAGGACATACGCCTACTAATGGTGAAGGGGGAGCAGTTTGGTCGGCCGAAGTAACTCCGGCTCAATATGAACTTGGAGACGGTTCAACAAACCGCACAGATCCATATGTAACCGGCGATTCAGTGGTTATGGCAATCACAGCACCAGATACCGGTATGGTTAACGTATGGATTGATAGCAATGACGACGGAGACTTTTCTGATGCCGGTGAACACGTCATAACAAACCAGCCAGTATTTACCGGTCAAAATGGCGCAGCATTTACAGCACCTGACACTGTAGGCACACATGCGGTGCGCGTTCGATACACGTCATATACTCCAGAAAATCCACTGCCGTATGGACTGGAAACCGACGGGGAAGTAGAAGATTATTCAATCACTGTCATTGCTCCAACTGAACCAACTCCGATTACTCCGTCTAGTGGAGGCGGCATTGTGCCAATCGGTTGTATTGATCCTGGCGCTTCAAATTTCAGCACTCAAGTCGTGATCAATACCGGTTGTACATATGCGGGGTTGTTTCAGCATATAACCCCATCAGTATCAGCTTCATCTCTATCAAGTTCAACATCTTCAAATCAGCTACCGAATGATTGCAAGCCCGGCTATGCATTTTCACCATCAACAGGCATACGATGTGAAGCTTCATCAGCGACACTGAAGTTTACTAAAAACTTGAAGCTTGGAATGACCGATCCTGAAGTCAAACTTCTGCAGCAGTACTTAAATAATCACGGATATTCCTTGGCTGTAGCTCCAAAAGCAGGCTCATCTGGACATGAAACTGCATACTTTGGACCAGCAACTCAAACAGCGCTCGCACAATTTCAAAAAGATCATGGCATCGCCCCAGCCGTAGGATTTTTTGGACCGATCACAAGACAGTTGATAGCAACGTTACAATAGTAACCTCTTGCTATTTTGTCTATTTTGTGATTTAATTTTTTCGTACCTTTAAATTTTAAAAATTGTAACGCTTATGAAAAGAACGATCCTTTTTGCTTTTTGTGCAATGATTTTTGCAACAACAAGCGCCCAGCAACCACATTCAAAACGTTTGAAAGAAATTGCATTGCAGCTAAAAACTGCAATCAATTACAAACAGCCAACCCAACACACGGAGCGTGATGCGGCGGTAATCATTCCGCCAATAACGATAGATTTTACCGGACACCACCTGATAATGGAAGCCAAGCGCGATGTGCTAACAACAACGCCGGTTACCTTTAAGTTTATCGATATGTTTAGTACACTGGATGAAATAGCTGCGAGTTTTGTAAGCAGGCTAACAACACCAGCTGATATGCGCAAAAGCCGAGAAGAATTAATTGATATGACGATGGAATTCATAAAATTCCAAAGTCATTGGGTAAACAACCAGTTGAGCCCTAATTATCCTTGGGGTTCGGACCTTGTAATGGCCTCACGTAAGTACGACATCATGGGAGCTTTGTTTTCCCAATGGAGCACCCAGTGCGGCGATTTTGCCAAAATGGCGGCTTACATATTAACGGCAACACACTACTTTACTTCGAATGATTTCAGATTTGTTAGTTTTAACGGTTCAATACCATTAGATGTAACTGGCCATAGTCTGGTTGAAATTAACCTAGAAGGCCCAACGGGCATATGGTATTTTTCAATCCACGATTTTGATCCGGGCGAGATGGGAACATACTTTCCATACGCAGGCAGCCCAAATGGACGCGCCAGCGCATGGGATTTACACAATCATCCCGAACTTGCAGTACGTGCTTACTACAACGGCCAACCATGGATGGCGGGCTATCCCGAGTCTCAATATCAGGCGATATTTGTCGTAGATACACCACATATAGGCATGTCAGGATTTGAGCCTGCGGATACTACCGAATGGCAACGCGAAATTAATCGGTTTACAATACCAGGCAACAGCACTCTTACCGCACACATCGAAGACCCAGTTGGGTATATTGATGTAGAGGACTCTGTAGAAGCCAGCAAGGTTGCAGCCTCTTTTAACTATTACCAAGCTATGTATGATAGTGGCCAGGTTGAATACTATGACTCAATCAGAGTACTGTTTGTACATTTATTCAATGCGGCACACATAACAGATATCGATGCTTTGCTTGAGCACGGAAAATTTAAAATATACAAGAGCGGCAGTGACCAAGGTAAAATTATCGCTTGGGACTATGACCGAATGTATACCCCGCAACCAAATCTAAAAATATCAACTGGAACCGCTGATAGCTTATCCGTACCATTAGTTGCATTGAGTGTTGATAAACCCATTCAGTTCTCTGATAGCATCGGGCCGTTCAGCTTTGAATTATGGACGGGAAGCGATACACCGCTATGGACTGACCGGACGTCATTTATGTACACCCATGTGATGGCGCAACCGAACACAACATTTACCTGTTTGGTAAACAGCCACATCATAGGGGCTACTAATGAATGGCAGCTGGAAATCTTACAGGGAGATGCGCCAACCTTTACTACTGTACTAACGTACGCAGACACTGTTGTGGCACCGACCGAAGTAGGTGAGATAGATGAACCACTGGTTCAGTTATTTCCTAACCCTTCAACTGGCCGAGTTTACTGCTCAGAAAATGGATTGTTATATTCAATAGACGGCAAGCTGGTGGCAGAAATCAGAAAGGGATGGAATCCATTCCAGCTACAGCCAGGCATATATGTTGCCCATATTGCTAACGTAACAAAAAAAATCATACTACAGTAAGCATACGCTTACGCGAAATTACCTACAGCATCCTGTGTAAAAACAGGGTGTTTTTTTATTTGCTGGAAAGTATGAGCGACGGTATACTATATGCATGAAAAAAATGTTTTTTATGGCCGTAGCTTTGTCTGGCCTTTTGGTTCTTTCGGGCGGGTCGATAGTTTTTGCCGCACCTGGCGGTAGCACTATTGTTGTTAATTCAAGTGGCTTAAATATGGCCGGAGATGGAAACTGTACCCTCGCGGAAGCAATTGCGAACTCAAACGGCAATGCTGATTTTTCGTTAGGCGACTGTATGCCAGGCTCAGGAGATGATACGATCAACTTTATCGGCCCCATGACAATTACCTTGGACAGCATACTAAATATCACAGACAAAGTAACCATAGATGCAACTTCAGTCGGTACCTGTCCAGAAGGCCAGGGGGTAATCTTGGATGTGAATGGTGGAACAACTGCCCTTAGTATCACAGTAAGCGGAGCACAGATCAAAGGTTTACACATCATGAATTATACCAATAGCGGTATTCAGATTAACGGAATTTCAGGCACACAAACAACTCTGTCTTGTAATGTGATCGGACTTGATACATCGGGAACAACCGCTGCTGGAGGTTCAGAATCCGTATATATCACAAATTCATCAGATATCCTCATTGGAGGACCGAATGCAGCAGATCGAAATACATTCTCGGGCAACCAGGCAAGTACTTATAGCCAGGGCATATCTATCGCCCACGGTCTCAGTACCTCTTCGAATATCACTATCGAGGGTAACTATTTTGGTGTAAACCGATCAGGTATGAGCACCGTTCCAAACGGCAGTGGTGGTGAAGGACAAGGCGTTGATATTTATAACACCTCAGCTGCAAATATTTCTGTTCTTAATAACTTGTTTGCCGGCGGCGGTGTTGTCTCAGATACTTCGACCGTTGATGGTTTAACGATTCAAGGCAATACCTTTGATTTTGCCTCTGATACCATAACACTGCTAGCAAGCAGCGGAGCACACCGAGAGCAAGGACTAAACCTTGAAGGAGTAACTAATTTTACAATTGGAGGAACAAATTCTGGTGAAAGTAATATTTTTGCCGGCGTAGGAGGTGGCAAAGCAATAGTAATAAACGACTCTAGTAATGGTTCAATATATGGAAATATAATCGGTTACTATCCTGACGGCGAAACTCCTGCAGTACTGAGCGGCGGATATCGATCTAATTCAATCGGGATCCAAGATAGTTCAAACATCAATATCGGTTCTAGTGCCGTAGGAGGGGGAAATATTATAGGAGTAACATCAGCATCAGCATTTGGCGTGCTGCTTAACCGTGATGAAAATATTTCTGTAGTGAACAATCACATTGGACTTGGCAGCGATAATATTTCAACTAGCACCACATCATATGGCGGTGTGATTGTCCTTGCACCTACCGGAAATATATCTATCGGTGGAACATCAACAAACGAAGGAAATACGATTGCTGGAGGTGTTGTAGGTGTCTATACATTCTTCGGTCCCGAAGGCTTAATATCTGTCCTTGGGAATACGATCTTTAATGTAAACTATGGTGTATTCAATGAGACATCAACACTTCTTCCAAGCGCAGATTCATATGTTGCCGTTCGGGGAGGAAATAGCATTCGGGCAAATATTTCAGCTATTGATATGGTTCACGATGCAACCGGCGATCAGATTGCCGACGCTAACATCGGTGAAGATGCGAACGATCCGGGCGACGCAGACACGGGCCCAAACGATTTCATGAACCATCCAGTACTCATTTCAGCAACTCAATCAGGTTCTGATGCCATCGTAACTTATATGCTCGACGTGCCGGTCAGTGCAAATCCTTACTATTTGGAATTTTTCACAAATCCAAGCGGACTTCTTTCAAGCGGATTTGGTCCTGGCGAAACGTACAAAGGTTCCGACACACAAACAATTTCAAGCGCAGGTCAGCATGTATTTACGGTTACATTACACAACACCAATGTCAGTGATGGTATTACTGCAACCGTAACTAGTTGCTCAAATGTTGGATGTACTGCATTCATTGCCACATCAGAATTCTCAAACAGTAGTACCGGCGGTGTAGACCTTGCAACCGCAAGTGGAAACGAGACTGATCTAGAAGATGGTGGACCATATCACATTGTAAAATCAGGAGTTTCGCTCGGAGCAACCATTGCGGCCGATACACTTGCTTCGATTGATGCATCTGACAAGGACGGCGTGACATTTGATGCAGGATCATACCTTCCAAATGCAACAGTTACGGCAACTGTGAACGTGCCTGCTTCTGGATATCTCAATGCATGGTTTGATGCCAATGGAGATGGTGACTTTGACGATACGGGCGAGCAATTTGCAACCAATGAATCACTTGCCTCTGGAAACCATACCTATTCTGTAACTGCGCCAGCAACAGACGGTAGTTATAATATTCGTTTTCGCTTTACCTCATACTCAGCTCCAACACTTGGTCCAGGAGGAGAAGCACTTGACGGTGAAGTTGAAGATTATGTCGTAACTGTTGCAACTCCAGTTGCAGCTTCGTCAGGTGGTGTTGTAGCTATATTCGGCTGCAGTAATATTCATGCCACAAATTACAACCCAAATACAACCGTAGACAACAATTCATGTCTCTTTGGGACTACAATTACTCCGAGCGCTGGACAATCTACACAAGCAGCAGCCCAACCAGCGGCTACGGGATGTCTTCCTGGTTATGTCTTCTCACCACTGAATGGTGCTCTCTGTAACAACACTTCAGTGGCAGCAACAAGCAAGTTTACCAAGACTCTCAAGCTCGGCATGACTGATCCTGAAGTAAAACTGCTGCAGCAATATCTAAACACTCACAATTTCATCATCTCAGCAAATGGCGCGGGTTCTCCAGGTAAAGAAACTTCGTACTTCGGTGTACTTACAAAATTGGCATTGATCAAGTTTCAAGAAGCTCACAAAGCTGCAATCCTTGCTCCGCTTGGCTTAGAGAAGGGAACAGGAATCTTTGGCCCATCAACTCGAGCGGAGTTTATGAAGTAGAGGTGACTAGAGTTTCAAATTTTGCAGAAAAAAAGCGGGCCAGAGGGTCCGCTTTTTATATGAGGCTAGTTTAATGGTTAGTTTTTTGACGATAAAAGTAGGGTGTGTATAGTTACTATTGCTTCCTTGCAAAATTTATTTTTTGAAATAGTTCAATTCCATCTTTGGTAACAAAAAACCCGTCACCACGCTGTAAATTTACAAAATGATGGGCTGAATCAGAAAGCACCCATCGTTCGTAAATAGTACTTGAAAGCGTAAAATAGGCAGTGGGGTAAATGTGAATTCCATTAGCAAGTGTATCGGCCCACATCAGAGTATCTACGGGTTGCACCTGGTATGAGTTACCTGCGCTATCTTTCCACATAACAACATAGTACGTACCAATCTTGTCTGGGGTAAAATATTCTTTATATGCAACACGGTTATGGGGTGTTGTCATCATATATAAGAAAAATTTGAACATTGCGGCACATCCAAGTAGTAAGCCGCAAAAAGCGAGTAATTTTTTTATAAGCAATTTCATACGTTGTTATAGCCTCCTTTAGGCGTATTTAAAAGTGTTTAAAATTAACAAAACTATACCACTATTTGTTTACTTATCAAGACTATCTTGCTTTTTCGCTTTTTTCTGCTAAACTAACCCAATATGTCAAATATTCAAGCAAAAACTCGCGATTCTAAGGAAAATCTCGCAGCAATCCGCACTTCTGGCATGATTCCAGCAGTATTTTACGGTGCCGGCAAAGAAACAACTTCAATCAGCGTCAGTCAGAAGGAATTCGAAAAGGTCTTCAAGGAAGCCGGAGAATCATCAACTATCGGTTTGGTCGTAGACGGCAAAAACGTCGACGTGCTCATCCACGAAGTACAGTATGATCCAATCAAGGGCACTCCGACACACGTAGACTTCCTCGTCGTCGACATGAACAAGCCAATCCAGGTTCACGTTCCGCTCGAATTCGTCGGTGTCTCACCAGCAGCAAAGAGCAATCTCGGAACTTTGGTTAAGGTTATGCACGAGCTTGAAGTTAAGGCGCTTCCAAAAGATTTGCCTCACTCAATTTCTGTAGATCTTGAAAAACTCGTTGATCTCAGCAGCCAGATTCTGGTTTCAGATTTGAAACTTCCAGCTGGTGTTACAGCAACAGCGCATGAAAATGAAGTAGTTGCATCTATCGCAGCTCAGGTAGAGGAAAAGGAAGAGGCAGCGGCTCCGGTAGACCTCTCAGCAATCGAAGTCGAAAAGAAGGGCAAGAAGGAAGAAGAAGCTCCAGCAGCAGAATAAGGTTAGGTTCGAGGTACGATGCAGCAATTCTTTTCTCAACAGAACAAGTTCATCACAAAAACCACAAAGTGGCTTGCCGCTTTTGTGGTTTTTGCTTTTATGGTTTTGTCGCCGTTAGCACCTATTACTATTGCTCAGCAGGCGCAGCTCAACCAGGCTCAAGATGACCGTGCCAAGCTTCAGGCTGAACTGGCTGCGCTTGAAGCCGAAATCGCTCAGAAGCAGAACGAGCTCAAAGGACAGCAGGGCCAATCTCAGACACTGACGAACGACATCAATCGACTCAAAACACAGATTGATACGGCAAAACTCAATATCAAGGCAAAAAATGTAGCCATTGCTGAGCTCTCGGGTGAAATTTCTGACAAGGTTGGAGAGATTCAGGATTTGAGCCAGAAGATGGCCAATGAAAAAGAATCTCTAGCCCAGCTGCTCAGAAATACGCATTCCATCGACAAACAAACACTGGTTGATTTGATTCTTTCAGAGGATTCTATTTCAGAATTTTACAGTGATGTCGCAGCATATGACTCAATCAAGGCAGCAGTCAAACAGTCAATCGACAAAATCCTTGGATTAAAGACCGAAACAGAAACGGCAAAGTCCTTGCTTGAAAAGAAACAGGACCAGGAGCGGGATGCGAAGGCAGCAATCGAGCAGAACAAGGCAAAAATCGAAAAAAACAAAGCTGAACAAAGCGAGCTTTTGAGTATCAGTAAAAACAAGGAAAAGGAATACCAGGCAGTCCTTGCCGACCGAGCCGCAAAAGTTGCTGCAATCAAGGCAAAACTCTTCAGTTTGGCCGGCGGATCACAGGCCATTCGTTTTGATGTTGCTTTGCAATATGCAGAAGAAGCTGAAAAATCTACAGGTATCGCACCGGCATTCCTATTGGCGATTCTCACACAAGAATCAAATCTCGGAGCAAACGTTGGTAAGTGTTATCTCAGCGACTTAACCAGTGGTGCAGGATACAATCCAACGACCGGCAAGACATTCGTTAATGCAATGAAGCCGTCACGAGACATTCCGCCATTCGTCGAAATCACTGGAAAACTTGGACTTGATCCGCTCAAGACTCCAGTATCTTGTCCAATTTCGAGTGCCGGCGGTTGGGGAGGAGCAATGGGTCCTGCGCAGTTTATTGCTTCAACGTTCAAACTTTTCATTGGCCGACTACAGACAGCTCTTGGTCACTATCCGAACCCTTGGGCAGCAGAAGATGCGTTTATGGCTTCATCTATGTATCTGACCGATCTTGGGGCAATAGGAGACAGCTACAGCGCTCAAATCAAGGCCGCATGTAAGTATTATGGCAGCGGCGGAACTTCATGTTCATACGGGAATAGCGTTATGAAGCTTAAGGCAAGCATCCAAAGTGATATTGATTACCTCAAGCAGTATGGCGTTTCTCGCCGTTAATAAGTAACCCCTTGCATTTTAGGCAAAAAATGCTATAGTAGCCCGGTATGAAAAAAGACATCCATCCAAAAGACTACCGACAGGTAATTTTCGAAGACTCAACATCTGGGGCACAGTTCCTCATCTTTTCAACAGTTGCAACAAAGGAAACTGGCAAGTTTGCTGAGGATGGAAAGGAATATCCTCTCTACCGCATCGAAATCTCAAGTGCATCACACCCATTCTATACAGGTACTGAAGTTGTTCTCGACACAGCTGGACGTGTGGACAAATTCAAGAAGCGCCAGGCTGCTACAGCTTCAAAAAAGACAGCAAAAAAATAACGACCCTCTCAAAAAGAAGTCCTCACATCATTTGATTGGACTTCTTTTTGCATTTTGGGATATACTTTTTAAACCCTATGTTAGATGTCACCATCCGCGATGAACTTCGCAAAAACCACAAACTAAGTTATCTCGTCGACGAATACGAGCGTCTTGAGATTGAAGAGGAGAAAGTCCGCGAAGCCATTGGCGACGATGAATCGCTTTTTGAGCTGGGCAAGGAAGAAATCGAGGGGCTGAAAATCCAGCGAGAAGCCATTGAAGCGCAAATCAAACAGATTCAGGATAGTGAGAAAGAAGAGGAGGAATTCCCAAATGAAATCATCCTTGAAGTCCGTGCAGGTGCTGGCGGTGACGAAGCATCACTTTTTGCCTGGGAACTTGCTCATATGTATGAACGCTATGCAGAAGAGCGTGGCTGGAGTTCAAAAACTATCGAAGAATCAAAATCAGATGTCGGCGGATACAAGGAAGTATCCATTGAGTTCAAAGGAAAAGACGTATACAAGGATTTGCGTTACGAAACAGGTGTGCACCGCGTCCAACGCGTTCCGGGAACGGAAAAGAACGGCCGAATTCACACTTCAACTGCATCGGTTGCCGTACTTCCTATTCGTAAAAAGGTAAAATTTGAAATCAACCCGGCTGATCTGGATATGGAGTATTCTCGTTCCGGCGGTGCTGGGGGACAAAACGTCAACAAAGTGGAAACAGCAGTGCGCCTGATTCATAAGCCAACGGGCATCGATGTTCGCTCAACATCAGAACGAAGCCAGCTCGCAAACCGAGAAAAGGCACTGCAGATCCTTACGGCAAAACTTCAAGCTCTGAAAGAGGAAGAAGAGGCTAAAAAGTATTCAGCTGACCGCAAAAATCAGATTGGAACAGGGGATCGAAGTGAAAAAATCCGTACGTATAACTTCCCACAGGATCGCGTGACTGATCATCGCATCCGCCAATCTTGGTCCAACATTCCAGCCATCCAAAACGGCCAGATCCAAAAAATAATTGACGCCCTTAACTCTGGAACAGTTGGTGACGCCGAGGAGGAAGAATAATTTCTGCACTTTTTCTTTATAATTATTTCATCTGAGTTGTATATGCTTACATTGATGAAAAAGAAGAAGGAAATTTCAAATAATGAATTGGCTAAAATGATTGAAAATCTGGCTATTAGTACAGCCAAGGGTTTTGTTGATATAGAGGATCGATTAGGCGCAAGGATTGATGGCCTCGAAGAACGCATGGGTGCCCAGTTCCAAGCAGTAAATAATCGCTTGGATTATATTTCAATTAACTACGTCAAAAAAGCCTTATAATTTCCCACATATTAATGTTGCAAATTAGGGCTTTTTTTGCTATATTACCGGCATCACTTTAGGCAAAGTGCGGTTTATTTATTGCCTAATGTATGTGTTATTTGCGCGCGTAGCTCAGCTGGTAGAGCATTCGACTGATACTCGAAAGGTCTGAGGTTCGATCCCTCACGCGCGCACCGCCATGCAGGAAGAGAAGGAAACAAAAAATCCAGGTAACGTATGGCACGAACCGCTTGTCGTGTTTGGAAGAATATCTGGTTGGGTAGTAACTCCGGTCATTGGTTCGCTGTTTCTCGGCAAATTCCTTGACCAAAAATTTGAAACGACCCCAATCATATTTCTCTCACTCACCGGCTTAGCTTTTCTGATATCCTGCTTTGGAATTTACCGCGAATCAATCAAGTATTTGAGAGACATAGAAAAAAATCATGGAACACAACGAACTGACAACAACTAATACGGAACCAATCCTTGAAACGCATACTTCAGAAGTTGCGTCTGAAAACAGTCATGAGATTCAGCACGAGCAGACACTGTTTGCTGAACCAGTTGCTCATGTCGGTCATTTTCAAATCACCAATGCTTTGGTCACCAGTTGGATCACTGTTCTCATTATTATCCTGATTTCCGTCGCACTCCGCGCAAAAACAAAGCAAATTCCAGGCAAGCTTCAGCATCTTTTTGAAATGGTTTATGAAGGCGGTCTTTCTCTCGCTGATCAGGTTACCAATAACCGCGCTAAATCAAAAAAGATTTTCCCGATTGCGATCTCAATTTTCTTTTTCGTTCTCATTAACAACTGGCTCGGTATCCTTCCACTCGGAGGACTTGGCTTAGTTGAAACCCACGAAGGTATCGCAAGTTTCATTCCATTCATCCGAAGTGGTACTGCTGATATCAATACGACAATCGCACTCGCTATCATGGCAGTGCTTGGAGCAAACATTTTCGGCGCTATTACGCTCGGCGTCTGGAAAATGTTCAACAAGTTTGTTAACCTGAAGGCACTTGGTACTATTTTTACCAAGATCAAGAAAGATCCAACAATCGTTATCGTTGCTCCGATTACATTCTTCGTAGGATTGATCGAAATCGTCGGCGAAGTGGCAAAAATTGCTTCACTTTCATTCCGATTGTTCGGTAACGTGTTTGCCGGAGAAGTATTGCTTGCCTCAATGACTGCTCTGATCGCGTACTTCGTTCCGATCCCATTCCTATTCCTCGAAATCCTCGTTGGTGTCATTCAGGCCCTTATCTTCTCAATGCTCACACTCGTGTACTTCACCATCGCTTCAGACGATCATGAAGAGCACGACGAAGAGCATGCTCACGAATCAGAAACGGTTCACGAGCTTGAAGAAGTAGCATTGCATTAATTAAAAACTTTGTAAGACGGCTGAGTTTGGCGGAGAAGCAATTGTCCGCAAACCCCATCCGTTTTACGGAGTAGGTCAAACAGATTATTAGTTAGTAGAAACATCGCTATGGACATTATTCCACTCGCAAAGGCGCTCGCAATTGGTCTCGGATCAATCGCCCCAGCTCTTGGTATCGGTATGATCGGCTCAAAGGCTATGGAAGCTATCGGCCGCAACCCAGAAGCTGCAGGTAAGGTGCTCGTTCCTATGCTTCTCGCTGCTGCGTTCGCAGAAGCAGTTGCTATTTACGCGCTCGTTATCGCTTTCTCAATTAAGTAAGCAGTTAAGGTTTAGGACTGGAACCTGCAAGATCCTGTCCTAGATCTCATACTGTTTACATGAACAGTTTAAATTTAATTACACTATGGATTCACTCATCACTACATTTCATATCGATTGGAAACTCATCATTGCTCAGGTTGTAAACTTCGGCATCGTCTTTTTCGTACTCTGGCAGTTTGCCTTGAAACCGCTTGGCAAGCTCATGGATGAACGAAAAGCGACTATCGAGAAAGGATTGAGTGATGCGAAAGCAAGCGAGAGTAAATTGGCTGAAACAGAGCAGGCCTACGCAGCGGCATTGGCTGAAGCTCGAAAGGAAGCAAGCGAAATTGTAACTTCTGCAAAGAAAAATGCTGAAACAGAGAAAGCTCGCATCATGGAATCCGCAAAAGAAGAAGCAAACGCAGTCCTGGCAGCAGGGAAGAATCAGCTCGAACTCGAAAAGACAAAAATGATCAACGATGCAAAGAAAGAATTGGCTGATATTGTTATCGCTGCAACAGAGAAAGTATTGGAAGGAACCATCAAAGGCAGTGTCGAGAGCGCTTTGGTTACTAAAAGCATCAACGAGGTAACCTCATGACCAAACTAAAGCCAAAAGACTTCGCCGAACTACTTCTCGAGATGACGGAGAATCACAGCGAAGATAAACAGAAAGAATATCTCAAAGAATTCACCAGTCTGGTTTTCAAAAAGCGTATGCAGGGCAAAATTGCGGAAATCATCACTGAATACCGGAAGCTCTACAACAAGAAGCATGGCATCGTCGAAGCAACCGTTACACTGACAGAACGAATGACAGACGGCACGAAGTTGAAGCTCCGCGAAGCATTGAAGAAAAAGTATCACGCAAAAGAAGTTCACATGCTCGAAAAAGTTGATCAGAGATTGATCGGTGGCATGAAAGTGAAGGTCGGAGATACCGTCCACGACGCAAGTCTCGGAAATGCTCTCAAACAGTTACACAAGCAGTTAGTTGCATAACATACAAGAATCCATTATGACAAACAAGAACACAATAATTGAAAATCTGAAGAAGGAAATCAGTGCCTTCAAGAAAACGACAGGCGGAGAGAAAGTCGGTATCGTCGCTGAAATTGGTGACGGTATTGCTCGCGTATCTGGACTCTCTGACATCAAGGCATCAGAAATGGTGACCTTTGCTGGCGGCGAAACTGGTGTAGCACTCAACCTCGAAGAAGACTTCGTTGGTATTATCGTGCTTGATGATTACAAGAACATCAAGGAAGGCGATGAAGTGCGCGCAACTGGAAAAATCTTGGAAATCGGCGTAGGCGATGGCATCATCGGCCGCGTCGTAAACGCACTTGCGCAGCCAATCGATGGTAAAGGTGACTTTAAAGTTACAAAAACTCAATCAGTGGAAAAAGTTGCTCCTGGCGTGGTTACTCGTCAGTCAGTGGATCAGCCACTTCAGACTGGTATCAAGGCCATCGACGCTCTCGTTCCAATCGGCCGAGGTCAGCGTGAACTT
>CAZHUT010000007.1:27128-28702 GCA_964535545.1 uncultured Candidatus Saccharibacteria bacterium
GACCGTCAGACAGGTAAGACCGCTGTTGCTATCGACGCAATTTTGAACCAGAAAGGACAGAACATGATCTGCGTCTACGTTTCAATCGGTCAAAAAGATTCAAAACTCCGAAAAATCGAAACTCGTCTTCGCGATGGCGGCGCCATGGATTACACAGTGATTGTCTCAGCAGGCGCTTCAGAAGCAGCCTCACGCTCATTCATCGCTCCATACGCAGGTGTGGCTATCGCTGAATACTTCATGGATCAGGGTAAAGATGTTCTCATTGTCTACGATGATCTCTCGAAGCACGCTGTTGCATACCGAGAAATCTCACTCTTGCTCCGACGTCCACCAGGCCGTGAAGCTTATCCTGGAGACGTATTCTACCTCCACTCACGACTTCTCGAACGAGCTTGCCGACGAAACAAAGAATACGGCGGCGGTTCAATCACAGCCCTTCCAATCATCGAAACTCAAGCTGGCGACATCTCAGCGTACATTCCAACAAACGTGATCTCAATTACTGACGGACAAATCTTCTTGGAAACAGATCTCTTCTACAAGGGTATCCGTCCTGCGATCAACGTCGGTAACTCAGTGTCACGTGTGGGTGGATCGGCTCAGATCAAAGCTATGAAGAAAGTTGCCGGAACGCTCAAACTCGACCTCGCGCAGTTCCGAGAACTTGAAGCCTTCTCACAGTTCGGCTCAGATCTTGATGAAGCAACCAAGCGCCAGCTCGAACGTGGAAAGCGCGCTGTTGAAATGTTGAAGCAGAACCAGTATTCACCAATGCTCGTTGAACACCAGATTATCGGTCTCTATGCGTTGGTTAAGGGATACATCGATGATGTGCCAGTTGCAGATATCGGCCGCTTCCAGGCTGGACTCGTTGAATACGCTGAAGTAAATGCTAAAACATTCCTCAAACAAGTTCGCGAAAAGAAAATGTGGGAGGACGATGGCGAAGCAGAATTGAAACAGGCGATTACGGACTTTAAGGCAGGGTTTACTAAGTAACATATAAAAATATGAACTATCTTAGAAATGTAATTTTAGGAATTGTTGCAGGATTGGTGATTATCTTCATTTTTGTCATTTATGCTAAACATCAAAATGCAAAAACATTTCCCCAGAATACTGATCAAACAATAAATTACAATTCTTCCACAGAAGTTGACAGTTTTACTGAGGCAAAAAAATCTTTGCCAGAAAATTTCCCTTTTCCAACAGATGTTGTCTCTGTAAATTCAGTTAAAACTTCTCCAAACTCTATTGCTTTTAGTTACCAAACATCAACTGACACGCAATCTTTAATCATGCTCTACAAAGGATATTTCCAGTCACTACCGAACTGGGAAGTGGATAATTCAACAGAAGCTGGTACGACTAGTATAAGCGCGATTGGAGAGAATACTTCACCACTTACATTAAGTATTAATTCAAAAGACAGTGTTCAATATGTAAGAGTTTCATATATCAAACGATAATTATGCCCGCAACAAAAGAAATCAAACGACGAATAAAGAGTGTGAAGAACACGAAGAAGATCACCAAGGCTATGGAATTGGTGGCGGCTTCGAAGATGAAGC
>CAZHUT010000008.1:0-25981 GCA_964535545.1 uncultured Candidatus Saccharibacteria bacterium
CATGGCACGCATACGCTATTTTGGATATGTGTAATCGGTGTTAAAGAAGATACGTCACTAAAAAGTCAAGAACATTTGGCGAATTTTGCTTCACCGTTTTATATCAATGATTATTTCTCTTATAAGCTAGACTATTCGACTGAACCGACGGGTGACATGCGTATTGCCCGATTTTCCGATCAGCACAATCACTACTATTCCTATCTATACACGGCGCTCTACTTGAAAGAAGTGATGGCTCAATGGCAGCGAGCTGGCTTTCCGATTCACAACCGTCCTGAAATTCTTTCAACATTGTTCAATCTTGGCTTTACCAAATCAGTGCCAAAATCTAATCCTGTTGTTGGCGGTGCGCCAATCACCGTAAACTCTGAAACGTATTCATTCGGCGGTCTCGCCGGGCAATTCTATTATTCTGATGAGCTTCTGACTGAATTTCCGAGAGCCTTTAACTAGTGCTATCATGATGTCATGACACTTGCCCAATCGTTTGCCAATCTCACCAATCCCCATCATTTCTATCTCGTCGAGGGCGCAGATGCTTTTTCAGCACAAGAATTGATAGGAATTTTGGCAGAGCAGGGCGTGAGTACTGTTGGTGATGTGCGAGTGTTTAATTACGGTACGCTTGGCGTCGAAGAGGCTGCTGATATTCGCAATGCCCAAAATACATTTTCTGAATCGGGAAAATCGCAGTACTTCATCGTAAGCGTTATTGCCATTACGCACGAAGCTCAGCAGGCACTGCTCAAAGTATTTGAAGAGCCGAGAGCAGATTCGCACTTCTTTTTGTTGATACCAGAAGCAACCAGTATTTTGCCGACCGTAAAATCTCGCGCACAGTATGTGAAAATTTCAAGCGGGGAACTGAAGTATCTGGAAGAAGCCCAGGTATTCATCCGTCAGGCAAAAAATCTCCGTTTGGATTTTGTGGCTGATTTTGTTAAATCGCACGAAGACGATGAATCTTCAGGTGAACTTCGGTTGCACGCATCCCAATTTATCTTGGCGCTCATTAACGTCCTGCATAAAGATCCAAAAAATCTAATTCTTAAAAAAGATTTTCTCGCTGACGCTCTCACCATGCGCGGCTATCTCGATAATCGCGGCGCTTCAGTCAAAATGATTCTTGAACATTTGGCGATCAGTCTATAAAAAATAGCGCTACGTTGGAACGTCAGCGCTGTCAGTAATTTTCTTGGAATGTTTTTTAACACCACGGTAACTATAGTACATGGAAAGTATCTGAAACGTGGCAACCTCGCGTGCGGGAATTGGATTTGGTAGATGGAATAAAATCCATGCGGCAACAATATGCGATACACCGTTTGCAATCCAGCCAAGCTTTTTCCGGCTTGATTGTTCGTATGCAAGGAAGAATGATCCTCCGAGACCGAATGTGCATTGCAGTAATTGCAGCAGTGAAAATTTGGAATCGGTGAATGTTCGCAGTGTCAGAACCACGCAAGCAACGAAAGCGAAAGCGATAATTCCAAATTTAACGTTTCGCTGCGTCAGTTTCGATAATCCTTTGCTGTGAGTCGTTGTCAGATAGTAACCATACGCAATCAGTACTAATAAAAACACATGGTAGAGCGTCAGGGTAATCAATTTTTCATTCAGTACATACGGGGTGAGACAAGTGATGCCAATGGCGCCATATATCCAACCGATGCGGTTATCCTCGTACAATAATTTCTTGTTTACAAAAAGAATCAGCGCTCCGAAAAAAACGAGAGCTTCTCCATGCAGAAAATCAGGCATAAGCGAGTTTTCTTTTTACACTAAAATATAAGTACTGATCTGTCAAACAAGACTTCTTTTTGCAAAAAAATATCCGGCTGCTTTTGCAACCGGACATAATACTTTTCAATATTTAAACTTAATCTCCAGCACCTCCTCCACCAAAGTCGCCACCGCCACCGAAGTCGGAAACTGAATCTGAAAAACTATCACCACTACTACTGCCGCTATCGAAGAAATAGTAACTGTCGCCACCATCACCTGATAGCATTGCTCTAACAATAAGTGTCAATATAGCGCCCATAATGAAAGCTAAAATGATATAACCCCATGATGGATTAAAAACATCATTAGCTGCAGCGGCAAATCCAAATCCTCCGATTAACACTCCAAACCATATATTCAAGAAAGTTATAAACAGGGCAATCACCAGAATTACTAGTGCTTCAATGCCAAACTTTTCCCAAAGGCTATTATTGTTTGCGCTAGTATGGTTTGACTGAAATTCATCGGCAAGTATTCGGGTCATGCGGTCTATGCCGGCATTTATACCTTCGTTGTATTTTTTTTCAGCAAACAACGGGTTGATAGTTTCTATAATTATTTGTTTCAGCTTTGCATCAGGTAGTGAACCTTCAATACCTCTACCAACGGCAATGAACTTATGCTGTCCATTGTCGGTAATCAAGAATACAATTCCGTTATCTTTATCTTTATCTTTTTCGCCTAAGCCCCACGTGTGGCCGATATCTGTTGCGAGTTCGGCTCTCTCGCGTGTACCAATACTGCTGATTATAACAACAACAATGTGGGTTGAGGTCTCTTTACGGTAATTTTTCAGTTTAATTTGCAAGGCATCGCGCTCAGCAGGAGAAATGAAATTCCCTACACAGTCATACACATAGCAGTCAGGTATAAATTGGGGAGTGTTGTATCCATCAAAGTGCGCGTTTTGGGCAAATGTGAACACATAGAAAAAATAAACAGAAAATAGTGCGAGTAGTTTTTTCATAACAAGGTGTTTTTTTGCATTATACTACAAAAGTGTGAAAAGTCAAACAAGACTTTATCAAAATTTTAAGGGCAATATGCTATACTATGCCGCATATGGCATACAATTTCAGCTCCGCAAAGGAAGAATTTAAAAAGGTTGAAGAATGGCTCCGTAATGAATACGCCAGCCTTCATACTGGTCGCGCAACACCAATGGTACTTGATAGCGTCATGGTAGAAAGTTACGGCAGTTTTCAGCCGGTAAAAAATGTCGGCTCTATTTCAGTTGAAGATCCGAAAACATTGCGTGTAGTTCCTTGGGACAAATCTCAGATCAAAGAAATTGAAAAGGCAGTTCAGGCTGCAAATCTCGGACTCTCAGTGGCAACAGACGATCAGGGTCTCCGCGTTATTTTCCCAATGCTCACGACAGAAAATCGCCAGAAGCTTGTCAAAGTTTTGAAAGATAAAATGGAAGATGCTCGAATTTCCGTCCGTAAGGTTCGCGAAGCAACACAGGATGCCATCAAAGCAGCGGCACTTCCGGAAGATGATGCGTTCCGAGCAAAAGAAGATCTCC
Organism: uncultured Candidatus Saccharibacteria bacterium; assembly: GCA_964535545.1. Taxonomy (GTDB): domain Bacteria; phylum Patescibacteriota; class Minisyncoccia; order Phycocordibacterales; family UBA9973; genus DALYCO01. The sequence continues at coordinate 3,317 of CAZHUT010000008.1, forward strand.
AGAAACTCGTTGATGAAGCAAATAGCGCACTCGAAGCAGTCTTTAGTAAAAAGGAAACTGAGGTAATGAACTAGCATGTCAGCGGCTCTCTTTGTCATCGGTTCTATTTTGCTCTTTGTACTGATTTTGTCCGTACTCGTCATTGCGCACGAGCTCGGACATTTTTTCGTTGCAAAGCGGTTTGGCGTGCGTGTCGATGAATTTGGTCTTGGCTATCCGCCAAAAGCAAAAAAACTTTTTACTTGGAAGGGAACAAAGTTTACTCTGAACTGGCTGCCATTTGGCGGTTTCGTTAAAATATTTGGCGAAGACGGAGCGGAGTTGGAAAGTCTTGCTCCTGAAGAGCAGAAGCAGAGTTTTGTTTCAAAGCCAAAATATGTGCAGGCTGCGGTTTTGGTTGCTGGTGTGGTGATGAATTTCCTCGTTGGCTGGATCCTGGTCAGTGGTCTCTACATGAAAGGGACAACAATTATTTTCGACGAAACCCTCCCAGCAAAATATCTTACAGACACGCAGCTCTTTGTTGAAGCAGTTATTCCTGGTGCCCCTGCTGACAAAGCTGGACTACAGCCGGCAGATATTATTTCTAGTGTTGTGCGTACAAATGACAAAGTAGCGCTCACCACATTTACACCAAAAGAACTTACGGCATTTGTCCGCGCCAGCGACGGTAAGAAACTTGAATTTTCAATCGAGAGAAATGGGTTGGAATTGAATGTGCCCGTTACTCCGGCGATGAATTCCACTACTCATGCATATATGGTTGGCATCACGCCAAGTCTGGCCGGTAACATTCACCTGTCATTTTTCCAATCAATCGGACAAGGTTTTCGTTCTAGTATTTATCTCGTCAAGGAAACAGTTAGCGGTATTACTGGATTGATTGCTCGTAAGGTTAGTATCGATGCAGTCTCTGGTCCTGTCGGCATGGTCAGTATGGTTGGTAGTGCGGCACGTATGGGAATTGATTACGTCATTCTCTTTGCGGCGCTCATTTCACTCTCGCTTGCAGTCATCAATCTCGTTCCATTTCCTGCGCTTGATGGTGGACGGTTGCTTTTCGTTATCATTGAAACAATTATCCGTCGACCGCTATCTTCCAAGGTGACTGGAATTTTAAATACAATAGGATTTTTCCTACTTATTGCCTTGATGTTGTTTGTGACCTATCACGACATTGTTCGGTTGATCGTAAAATAAAAAACTTTCTTCAGCGGGGTACTGAAGAAAGTTTGGGTAAACATTCTAAGTGAGTGTTTACTGAATACGTTGTTGTAAAGTGCAGTAATCCTTATACACGGTTGGTGCATGGTTTTTGATGGTATTTATTACCACATCGTAACCTGTCCATTCTTTATAACCGTCAATGTGTTCAAAAAATACCTCCACACTTGCGATACAGGCTTTTCTAGTTTCTGTATCTTCAATGGTTAAGTATGTGTGTTCAATTATTTGCAGCGCACCTTTATGGAAAGAAGTTTGATTTAGACGGGTGTCGCCATTATTTACCTTTACATTCTGAAGTAACGGTATAGCCAACATTTTCTCACGAAATTTTTGTGCGAGCGGGCCGGTAGGTAGTGCCAGTTTTCCGTCCTGTTGAACAACAATTTCTGCCACGATGGTCCATTTTGGGTCAGGGCCGTTGGCTATGCTGTTAATTAATGACTCAAACATTAGTTTGTTCTGTTTGGGTTGTTGCTGTCGCTGATCAGCGGTATTCGTTGTTTTTTCCTCCTTACGTTTGAAGTAGTAGCGCAGCTGAAATATTTTAGTAGGAATAACAAACAGTACAAATACGACAAGGCCGGTAAAAATGGTAAGTGCATCTTCTGTGCCCTTAGATGCAGCAGGGGTTGTTGGATTGTTGCTGGTTTTCATGCGGTGAGTTGTTTTAAATATGCTGTTTTAAAATAGTGATAAAAAAACAATAGGACACATTTTAGTAAAAGTCAAATGGGTTGACGGAGAGATTTTGCATGGTAATGTGTGGGTAATAATTTTAAAAAACAAGACAAAAAAAATTCTGCTATGAGCACAGGAGCAAACGACAAACTTACGTACACGGGTTCAGGAGTTAATTATGATCTTATGGATCCATTCAAGCGCCAAGCACAATTGGCTGCGCGCGAAACAGCAAATACACTTCTTCGGTTCGGCTACAAAGAAATTGAAGCAAGCCGTGGCGAGAGTGCCTACCTTGTTGATATTGGCAATATGATTTTAGCTATAGTCGAAGAAGGCCTCGGAACTAAAAACATTGTTGCTGATAATTATGACGAAGCGCAGACCCGCTCATCATATGCCACTATCGCTCAGGATACTGTTGCGATGATTGTTAACGACATGATAACGCTCGGCGCATTGCCGGTTTCGGTTGCCATGCATTTGGCTGTTGGAGATTCTCGCTGGTTTAATGATGCAACGCGTGTAGAAGCACTGGTAGAGGGCTGGAAAAATGCCTGTATTGCTTCCGGTTGCACTTGGGGCTGTGGAGAAACTCCCACGCTTAAGGGGATTATAAACCCTGACCATGCAGTATTAAGTGGCTCAGCTGTAGGCATTATTCGCGATAAGAGTAAAATGATTATTCCGCGCATTGCTGACAATGATGCCATATTGTTCGCTGAAAGTCTGGGTATCAATGCAAATGGATTAACTCTGGCGCGTGCAATTGCTGACCGCACAGATTCACCTTTCAAAATTTTGGCTAATTTGCTTTTTCCTAAAAAATTTCCACTGCGCGAGTTGGCGTATGGATATGACACGGAACTACCAGATGGTCAGACATACGGTGAAGCACTACTGCAGCCAACACATTTGTATGTGAAGCTGATTGAAGCGTGCCAGGAGGCTGATGTTGACCTGCATTATTTGGTAAACATTACCGGGCATGGTTGGCGAAAGCTTATGCGTGCACCAGGCTTGTTTACGTATATCGTAACTGAGCTGCCAACAAAGCGTGAAATTTTTGAGTTCATGATTAAGCATGGACCAATGGACCGCAAGGAGGCATACGGAAATTTAAATATGGGGGCCGGTTTTGCCTTATATGTGCCGCAATCTGACGTACAAAAGGTGATATCGATTTCGAAAGAAATCAACACACCATACCGCGTGTACCAGGCAGGTTACATTAAGGAAAGCAAACAGCGCACCGTAGTTATCAAACCGGAGAACATTACGTTCAAAGGCGAGGAACTGCAGGTTCGTTAATTAAGATTAGTGGGGCTATCAATACCTCGGTTCGTCAGTAATGGCGGCCGGGGTTATTTTTTTTGCTTATTTTCAAAATATGTGCTATTATTTTGATATAAGAAAGACATGCCAATTGCGGCATTTTTTGTTTGTATCAACTAACCAAGTAACCCCAAAAGAATCATGGAAATTCGAAACATTGCGATCATCGCACACGTGGACCACGGCAAGACAACACTGACAGACAAGCTCATGCAGCAGTGCGGCATGACAGAAGAAGGTGTGACGATGGACTCAAACTCTATCGAGCAGGAACGAGGTATCACCATCTATTCAAAGAATACTTCTGTTAATTACAAAGGCACAAAGATCAATATCGTAGACACACCAGGACACGCCGACTTCGGTTCAGAAGTTGAGCGCGTGCTTCGTGCTATCGATTCAGTGCTGCTTTTGGTGGATGCTCAGGAAGGCCCGATGCCACAGACACGATTCGTGCTCAAGAAATCTTTGGAACTTGGATTGAAGCCAATTCTCGTGATCAACAAAATCGACAAGCCAGCGGCAGATCCAAACCGCGTGCATGAGGAAGTACTTGAGCTCTTTTTGGAACTTGGCGCGAACGACGAACAGATTGATTTCACAACTGTCTACGCAATCGGCCGCGAAGGTGTGGCAAAGCGCAAGCTCACTGATGAAGCAAAAGATCTCACACCGTTGCTTGATGTAGTTCTCGAACAGGTTCCTGTTGCTTCAACAAAGGCTGATCAGCCATTTACTGCCCAGGTATTTAACCTTGGCTACGATACATTCCTTGGACGTCTTGCGATTGCTCGTATTTACGCAGGGTCAGTAAAGAACGGCGAAATGATCACAGTTAAAAAGCCGGATGGTTCAGCTCGAACAACTCGTATTACAAAACTTTTCACATTCAAGGGAACAAATAAAGAGGAAGTAAATGAAGCCGGAGCAGGTGACATTGTTATCATTGCCGGTATTCCTGATGTGTACATTGGCGAAACTGTTGTTACTGATGCAAGTATTGCACCAATGCCGGCAATTGCTATTGATGAGCCAACAATCTCATTGAACTTCCTGGTTAACGACTCGCCATTTGCAGGTCGCGAAGGAAAATTCGTGACGTCACGACAAATCCGTGAACGACTCGAACGCGAACTCGAAGTGAACGTCGGTCTCCGTGTGGATTTCAACAGTGATGCATTCTTCTTGGTCTACGGCCGAGGTGAATTGCACATTGCGGTGCTTTTGGAAAATATGCGCCGTGAAGGATATGAACTCCAAGTGTCACAGCCGCAGGTAATCATTAAAGAAGAAAACGGCGTAAAGCTTGAACCATACGAAGAGGTGACAATTGACGTACCAAACATTTCAAGTGGGGCAGTTATTGAAAAAATGACAAAGCGACGCGGTTTGATGCAGAACATGATTGAGAAGGACGGTATCGTTCGAGTTATTTTTGAAATCCCAACTCGCGGATTGCTCGGTTACCGAAACCAGTTCGTTGTTGATACAAAAGGCGAAGGAATTCTCTCATCACGATTTATCGGATTCAAGGAACATGCTGGCGAAATCAAGAAGCGCGAAGTTGGTTCAATGACTTCAATGATTGCCGGAAAAGCGCTTACATTTGCACTTGGAAATTTGCAAGAGCGAGGTGTCTTGTACATCCAGCACGGTGATGATATTTACGAAGGACAAGTTGTTGGTAATGTGACTAAGGGTGAAGAAATGGCTGTGAATCCGACAAAAGGGAAGCAGCTTACGAACATGCGCGCCTCAGGAACTGATGAAACTATTTACCTGAATCCGCCATATATTTTGAGTATTGAGCGAGGTCTTGAAATTATGCAAGATGACGAATATTTGGAAGTGACCCCTCAGTCTGTCCGCCTCCGAAAGAAGCTCTTGACAGAGCAGGCGAGAAACAAGGCTAACCGATAAAGGCTTATAAATTAAGGGTTTTAGAGAAATTTGACTTTAAAATATCTTATGGTAGACTGGCTTTACACGCAAATTATTAGAAAATAAATTTATAAAAACACAAATGCCAAAAATTAATTTCAAGCCCAAGCAGGTGACAAAGCGCATCCTCTCTCCGCTTCAGGATCGCTCATATGATGTCATTGTTTCTCGCTTCGGATTGGGTGAAAACTCAGACCGAAAGACACTCGAAGCAATCGGCGAAGCGTACAACATCACTCGTGAACGAGTACGCCAGATCGAGGCAACTGCTTTGAACACAATTCGCAAATCGAGCGAATACAAATCAGAGCTTGAGACGTTTGCTGAACTTCGCACGGTTGTCCGTGAGCTCGGTGCATTGATTGCAGAAGAAGAACTCCTCCCGACGATTGCAAAAGATCAGGCTACTCAGAACCACCTCCACTTCTACCTCGTTCTCTCAGATTCATTCACAAAGCACAAAGAAGATGAGCACTTCAAGGCTCGCTGGTCAATTGATGGCGCACTTGCAGAAGTTGTCCATGAATCTCTCAAGAAATTGTATGAAGGCCTCTCAAGTGACGAACTCGTGCCAGAAAGTGAATTGATCGGCCGATTCCTCGAACACCTCCAGGAAGTAAATGCTGAATACAAGAACGAAGAAGTTGCAAAGCGATGGCTTGGCATGTCAAAGAAACTTTCACGCAATCCGCTCGGCGAATGGGGTAAGGCAGATTCTCAGAATGTTAAGACTCGCGGCGTTAAGGATTACGCATATCTCGTCATGCGCAAGCACGGTTCACCAATGCACTTCCGTGAAGTAGCAAAAGCAATTGAAGCAACATTTGGTAAGAAAACTCACACAGCTACTTGCCACAACGAATTGATCAAGGATAAGCGCTTCATTCTCGTCGGCCGCGGCATCTATGCTCTCGCTGAATGGGGTTACAAGGCTGGCGTTGTCCGCGACGTGATCGCTGAGATCCTCAAGAAGGAAGGTCCGCTTTCAAAAGACGATGTCGTTGACCGCGTCATGAAGGAACGATACCTCAAGAAGAATACGATTTTGGTTAACCTTCAGAATCCAAAATATTTCAAAAAGAACAAACAGGGATTGTACTCAGCTGCCTAAGCTTGGTAATCCACAGGAATCGCCCGAAAGGGCGATTTTTCGTTGGGGAATAAGGTCTAATCTTGATATACTTATGGTACGGACGCATGATTCCTTTTCGAAAGAAATTAATTTCCTTTTTCATCGCGCTTCTCTCAGTCATTGGATATGGAGTTGTGGTTTTTGCGACCCAGCTACCAGCTGGAACATTGCCTCCTTCGGGCGGATATCATGCAGGTGATAGTATTCTTGATCCTGGTTGTGCGCCGGGAAGCTTAAACTGTTTTCAAAATACTGGAGCTGCCACTATCGGCGAGGCAATTTTCGGAGGTTCAGCAAACGAAGTCTTGTACACCGATGCAAGCGGAAATCTTGCAGGAGATCCAAACTTTACATGGAGCAGTACCAGCAAAATTTTTTCTGTCGGAGACCTTGGTGGGACTGCAAATAAGACAGTATTTACTATCGATGATGTAAACAAATCAATGGTAGCACTCCTTGATGGCAGTTTTAATATTGCAGATGCTGCAAATAATGCCGACTATTTTGTCGTTGATGTTCAAAATGGCTTTTATAAGTTAGGTGGAAGCGGTACTCCTCATAAAACAGGTCTAACTATTGATGATCCAACTCAAGCAATTTCATTTAATTATGGTAACACTTCGTACATATTTCCAATTGGAAACGGAGTAGGTGCTTTAACCAACGATGGTGCCGGTAATCTTAGTTGGTCTGCAAGTTCAAATTTGCTTGCGATTGATAACTGCATGAATATCTATACACCAACGATAAACGCAGGAGGTGTGCAAGATTGCGGAGGAGGTGCTATCGGTAATGTGTTAATGGGACATAATGCTGGCGCCTCCACAACATCAGGGTTCTATAATATTTTTGTGGGGGAATCAGCGGGTGCAATTACTTCCTCCGGTTTTGATAACATTTTTCTTGGAGCAGAATCCGGAGCGTCAAATACTACAGGATTTGGGAACATGTTTTTTAACCAGGGCTCTGGTTATTCTAGCAATGGAAACTTCAACTTTTTTGCTGGAGCAAACTCTGGTTACTACAATACAACCGGATCACAAAACATTTTCTTGGGTTATGAATCGGGCCAATATATTCCAGCTTCATCTGGTCAAATCGCGATAGGTGTAGACGCGCTTCGCGGTTCATCAAACACCTCAAATAACACAGGCTATGAAAATACTACTGTTGGTTTTCAGTCTCTGGCAGCAAACGAGTCTGGTTACGACAATACGGTGCTTGGTTATCAGGCAGCAATGAATAATGTATCTGGTCATGCTGTGACGGCATTTGGTGCGCATGCCGCTGGGGGAAATACTGTCGGCAACGACAACCTTGCTTTCGGTACCTATGCATTGAATGGAAATATAACATCAAGCGGCAATATTGGTATCGGAAACAACGCATTATATCTTGCAAACGCAGGAAACAACCTTGCAGTCGGTCACTATGCTGGATCAGCAACAACTGGCGGCCAATACAATTTATTTGTTGGAAATAATGCCGGACTTTTTAATATGAATGGCCAGTATAACCAATACATTGGCTTCCAGGCCGGAAATAGCGTTGAGGGCAGTGACAATACCGCACTTGGCTTGAATGCTGGTGCTGGAGCTTCTGGCGCAACATACAATCGTTCTGTCTCAGTTGGTAATTACGCAGGCCAAGGACAAAGTTCATTCGGTGCTAATACGTTGGTTGGCTGGAGCGCCGGTACTGCATTAACTGGAGGTAACTCCGTAATGGTTGGTTATGAGGCGGGATATGCAACTACAAACCCATGGTCAAACGTCATGATTGGCTATCAGGCCGGACTTGCAAACATCGGTGGATCAAACAATATGTATCTTGGTGCACTTTCAGGGTCTGCGAACACGTCTGGCTCGTATAATGTGGCTATCGGTGATACTGCAGGTGCAAATAGTCAGACGGGTAGCAGTAATATCTTCCTCGGTTCAAATTCTAGTGTCAGTGCTGATGGCTGGAATGCTTCGATTGCCATCGGACGCGAGGCGCAAATCACAAAGAGCAATCAGATGGTGATTGGTTCACAAAATTATCCGGTAGATGAAATTAGTATGGTTTCAACTGGCGGTACTTCATGTGCGGTTGATATAAACGGTACAGCTTGTTCCTCTGATGAACGATTGAAGACAAATATTGCGGATTTGAGTAATGACATTCTTTCAGGTTTGACTCAGGTTCGGACGGTTACTTTCAACTGGAAAGAAGGCGCTGATACTGACAAGCATATTGGTTTCATTGCCCAGGATTTGCAGAAACAGTATCCGGAATTAGTTTCAACTGCGGCAAACGGCTATTTGCAAGTGAACTATGCCGGTATGGCGCCAATCCTAACTGAAGCGATACGTGAGCTCAATGTCAAAGTAATGAATATTCAAAATCTGTCTGATAGCACCTTCAAGCAGCAGCTCATCGCATGGCTTGGAGATTCAGCTAACGGCATCTTGAATATCTTCAGTAAGAAGCTGACGACGGAAAAAATCTGCGTGACTGACCAGAATGGCGAAACATGTCTCGATCGATCACAAGTAAATAATCTCTTGATGAATGCGGCTAATTATCAAGGGCAATTGAGTAGCCCAAGCAATTCCACCGGATCTTCAACACCTGCGCCGACGGATTCAAATACTTCAAATTCAAACGATACAACTGATGCAGGAACGGTAACGACTGATACGACAGTTCAAACAACAGACGATTCTACTGCGGAACAAACTGATTCAGTTCCAACCGATGATTCTAATTCTAATCCGACACAGGACACATCAAGTGAAAATCAATTAAATGATAATTCAACCTCATAATATATGAAAAATATCCAAACAAATCGCGGAGTCATCCCATTTCTTATTCTTACGATCATAGGTATCTTCATTGCGCTTTTTGCCATGGGATTTTTTACAACAGAGCATCCGTTCGGTATCAAAAAATTCAATTTTAAATATTCGCTTCATTTAAAGTGTGGATTAACAGTGTATGCGCCAAAAACTGAGGCAAAATTAGATTTTCCTTACCGTGTGTATGGTTACGCAAACGGCTGTGATTGGGAACCGAATGATACAGTCCTGGGTACAGTCACACTACTGGGCAGTAATGGTGTCATTCTTTCACAAAACGATCTGCTTGTGACTGATCCGGCCGACGGACAACCGTATTATTTTGATGCAACGATAGATATTCCAAAAAATTATTATGACGAAACGGGAACTGTAGTCCTTGAAAATCTTTTGCCGGGATTACAGCATCAGCAAATCACCATTCCTGTTCGTTTTAACTCTCATTTATAGTATACTTGTGATATGGTAGGCGATATTATCATCTCCGTTCTTTCAATCATACTGATGGTTATTTGGAAGTTGTCCATAATCTGGGCACCGCTGCTTTTGGGCTGGCTGGCATTCTTCCTCTGGCATCACTTTGTGAGCGAGCGATTCATTGGTGGTATCGAATGGACTGTTCTTGAAATTACCGTTCCCCGCGAAATGCAGAAAACGCCGCTTTCTATGGAATTGTTCCTGACCAACGCCTTCTATCATATGAGTATGAAAGGAGTCTGGGAAGTGTATTGGCAAGGTGCCATCCACTTTTGGTATTCGCTTGAACTTGCCGGTATTGACGGAAAGGTGCGATTTTTCATCCGTGTGCCATCCCGCCTCAAGAAACTGACCGAAACACAATTATATGCGCAGTATCCGCAAGTTCGCGTTGCAGAGGTTGAAGACTATACATTGCCAATGCCTCGCTATCGCAATGACGGCAATTGGTATATGTGGGGATGTGAATTCACATTGCAAAACCATGACGCATATCCGATTAGAACTTACAAAGATTACGGCTTGGATAAAGCAGGACTCAAGGAAGAAGACAAGATTGATCCGATCACCCCGGTTATTGAATTTTTGGGCAGTTTAGAGCGCGGGGAGCAGGTCTGGATTCAACTCGTCATTCGCCAATCTGAAAAAATGTATGAAAGCGCCCATCACCATGGACACAAGGTGCCATTTATCGATGCATCGTGGGAAGAAATGGAACGAGCACTCGAACCGTACAAGCGTACGCAAAAGAACGATACAGGCGCGCTGCAGTTCGGTATGGATGCCCGTGTGCCTGAGTATTTGAAAGATAAATTCAAGCGCGTGGTAGATAAGCGCACTAAAATCCACTTTGACGTATTGATTCGACAGATCTGTTTTGCCGACAAGCGCCTCGTTGATATCCATACATTCAATAACACCCGACGCGCGTCGCGTCTTTTGTGGCGACAATATTCAAACCCAGATGTAAACATGTTCAAACGTGTGAATTCAACCCAATATGACTATCCATGGAGCGACCCAACAGGAAAACTTTTGGAGAAGCTAAAGGGCCGTATGATCACATACTACAAATTACGCACCTGTTTTTATCCGCCGCTTCTTCTATCGTTTAATTTTCCGAAACCACTGTCATACTTTTTCCCGTCAAATCCGCCGCAGCCATTCGTGCTTGGTACTGACGAGCTAGCGACTATATTCCACTTCCCAGGTCTTGTGTCAGAGGCGCCTTCATTTAAGCGTATCGAAACAAAGACTGCGAAGCCACCGGCAAACTTGCCGTTCTAATTTCCACATTTATATTGTATGGACGAATTGCAGGAGCACATGCCAATTGAATTAGAAAACGTTCCGGCGCGACCGCGCATCTGGACGCTTTTGGTTTTTGTCGCTGTCGGCATTGTTGTTGGTTTGGCAATATATCTTTCGTCTGCACCATCAAACTTTCCATCGAAATCATTTTTGCGCGTTAAGGAAGGTGAGACATTGGTTGAAGTTACCCAGCGCGCGGAATTTTTGCACCTGGTACGCTCAAGCTTGCTGCTTAAAATGGCAGTGAAGGTGTTTGGTGATGACAAAAAACTCAAAGCCGGTGATTACTACTTTGATCATCCGGTTTCATTTTGGACAGTGGCTGACTACTTGGCCACAGGGAATTACAACATCAAACCTGCTCGCATCGTGTTGTACGAAGGTATTAACCGCCGGCAAATGGCAGTTCGTCTGGCAAAGGATTTGCCATACTTCAATGCCGAAGAATTCCTGGAAGAGACCAAAGATGATGAGGGATTTCTCTTTCCTGATACTTATTTTATTTCTCCGGCCGCTGATACCTATGAAGTCATTCAGTTGCTTCGAAATAGCTATGAAGCACAGATCGCTCCGTTGCGCGAAGACATCAAAAAGAGCGGCATGACAGAAAACGAAGTCGTTACCCTGGCATCCCTTGTTGAACGTGAGTCTGGCGGTCCTGTTGACCGAACTACCATTGCCGGCATTCTGCTCAATCGTCTCGACGTTGGCATGCGTCTCCAAGTGGATGCGCCGGTTATGTACTATATGAATAAAGGAAATGTTGATGCGGAAGATCTCAAGGTAGATTCGCCATATAATACCTATCTACATGCCGGATTGCCTCCAACTGCGATCGGCAGTCCAGGCATTGCATCAATTCGTGCGGTTTTGTATCCAACGCCTTCCAAGTATTTGTTCTACATTCATGATCGTTATGGCAATGTGCACTACGCCAAGACGTATGCAGAACATAAGCGCAATATTTCCCAGTTTCTGCTACACTAGTAGCTATGAAGCCGCAGATTTTTGCATTCATAGATACCGAAACAACGGGCTTGGATTTTACCAAGCACGAGATTATTGAGATTGCAGGAATTGTAGTAAAAATTACAGATCCATCCGATGCTGAATCGTACGAAATACTGGATGAATTTGAATACAAAATAAAGCCTGAACGAATCACCGACGCTGATCCGGTTTCATTGAAGATCAATCATTATGATCCTAGTAAATGGACTGAGGCTCTTTCTCGCACTGAAGCGATGAAATTGGTGGGAGATAAAACTGAGGGAGCAGTCATGATTTCGCACAATGTTTCGTTTGATAATGCTTTTATTGACAAAGCATTCAAGGATTCTGGTTTGGAAAACAAAATGCATTATCATCGTCTCGATACTGTATCAATGGCATACGCACTTTTGCGTAATAATGAGAATGTAGACCATCTTTCTTTGAGGGCACTTTGTGAGCATTTCGGCATTCAGCAGGACAAGTCACACGAGGCATTGGCTGATGTGCGGGCGCTCCTTGAACTGTACAAAAAGCTAATGGCATTGTAATCTGATGTACTCATGGCGACACGTCAGCAAAAAACCGTATATGTCGGCCTCTCGGGCGGAGTTGATTCGTCAGTGTCGGCCGCACTGCTGAAAGACCACGGCTATAATGTCGTGGGTGTTTTTATCCGTACCTGGCAGCCTGATTTTATCGAATGTACCTGGCGCGATGAACGCCGTGATGCTATTCGCGTTGCTGCTCGGTTGGGAATTCCATTTCGGGAACTTGATCTTGGCAATGAATACAAAAAACACGTTGCTGACTACATGATCGAAGAATACAAGAAAGGCCGTACACCGAATCCTGATGTCATGTGCAATCGAGAAATCAAATTCGGTGCATTCAAAGATTGGGCTCTCAAGGAAGGAGCGGATTTTGTGGCGACTGGTCATTATGCTCAAGTTCGACAAAGTAAAAAAGGTGAGTATGAACTTGTAGTTTCAAAAGACAAGGAAAAAGATCAGACATATTTTCTCTGGACGCTCACACAGGATGACTTGAGGCACATTCTGTTTCCAGTCGGAAACCTTGAAAAAAAACAGGTGAGAAAGCTGGCTGAGAAATATGGACTTTCAACGGCTGTAAAGAAAGACAGTCAGGGGATTTGTATGCTTGGTGCGGTTGATATGAAAGATTTTTTGAAGGAATTTATTAAGCCAAAAGAAGGAAAAGTTTTGAATGAAGTAGGGGAAGAGATTGGAATTCACCCAGGCTCAGTGTTTTTCACCCTTGGAGAACGGCATGGCTTTACTATTACCGATAAAAAAGAAATCGGAAAAGTGTTCTACGTAATTTCAAAAGATTTTAAAGCAAATACGGTGACTGTTTCAGAAAATCCGGCTAAATCCTTCCTCGCAGAAACTAAAAAAGAACTGACCTTGGAAAAGTCTCAAATAATGAGACAAATTACCGGCGTCAAAAAAATGCAGGCTCGCTCTCGCTATCGCGCGCCATTGCAGGATTGTGAAATAGTTATATCAACCAAAGACAAAGTAGTTGTGAAATTTTTAGAACCCGATCTAACAGCGTCGCCCGGTCAGTCGCTCGTGTTCTATGCTGGTGATATCTGTCTTGGTGGCGGAATTATAGCGTGATAGAATAGTTCCATATGGAACACGTATTTACTTTGAGCCCAATGTTTAATGATTACCTCATTAAACTTTTTGTCGCAATGATTTGCGGTCTTATTATCGGCATCGAGCGCATTATCGCTCACAAAACTGCTGGCATGCGAACCTATGCACTCGTAGCGATGGGCGCAGCTTTGTTTGTCATCATCTCAGATATTACAGTTCAACTCTACGCAAACATGGCTGGATACAATCCAAGCTCAATCACAGCAGCAGTTGTTACTGGTATCGGCTTTCTCGGCACCGGCCTTATGATCTGGCGCGACAAAGAACATCTCTATGGTCTCACTTCTGCAACTAGCCTCTGGGTTGTTGCCGGTATTGGTATGGCCGTTGGCTATGGTGCATATGATCTTGCATTTGCTGCCACAGTCCTCACACTCTTTGTTTTCATCGTTCTCTGGTTCTTCGAGCAGCAGATCAAAAAAATTCCCGAACTTTGGGAAGCGCATGAACACGATAGTGAGCACGAAGCACATCATTCTAAAAAATAGTTTTTTAGCTCTCTTTTTGATATACTCCGGCGTATGCAATCACATGAGATTCGAAGCCGATTTCTGGCTTTTTTCAAGAAAAACGGACATGCTATTGTCCCATCTGCCTCGCTTGTAACTCCTGATGAATCAGGCGCCACAAATGCGACCCTCTTCAATACGGCCGGTATGCAGCCATTCGTACCATTTCTCATGGGTGAACCACATCCGCTTGGCAAACGCCTCGCAAACTCTCAGAAATGCCTCCGAACGATTGATTTGGACGAAGTTGGTGATGCAACCCACCTAACGTTTTTTGAAATGCTTGGCAACTGGTCTCTCGGTGATTATTTCAAGAAAGATGCCATTACTTGGAGCTGGCAATTTCTCACTTCAAAAGAAGAAGGTCTTGGTCTTGATCCACACCGACTTTACGTTACTGTTTTTGGTGGAAGTGATTCAGTTCCTCGTGACACTGAAGCCGTAGAAATCTGGAAAAGTATCGGTGTTCCTGAACATCGCATCTATTTCAAGAGCTCAAAGTCAAACTGGTGGAGTGCAGGACCTAATTCTCCGGCCGGCCCATCAACTGAAATGTTCTATGATGTAACCGGAACACTCGGTGACCTGTCTCAGGAAGAATTTGAAAAAAATGAAGACGCACAGAAAGTCGTAGAAATCTGGAATGACGTCTTTATGGCATACCGCCAGGAGAACAATGCCGTTGCCGGTGAATTGCCGCAAAAAAATGTGGATACCGGCGCGGGTCTTGAACGTGTCACCATGACTGTTCAAGGTAAAAACAATATTTATGACACTGATTTGTTTGCCTCTGTGATTGAAATGATCAGTAAAGCAGCTTCCGGTTGGGGTTCTGATCAGTCGCTCCAATCAGCACGAATCATTGCCGACCATATCCGCAGTTCAGTCATGCTCATTGGTGATGGAGTCACTCCAACCAACAAAGAACGGGGCTATATTTTACGCCGTCTGATCCGCCGTGCAGTTATGCGTGCAAACAAGCTCAAGCTTACGGGAGAAACATTAGATCAGATCGCTGTTTGGTTCATCGAATATTACAAAGACGTATACCCAGTATTGAGCGAGCAGAAAGAACGCATCATTCAAGTTATTAAGGAAGAAGAAGCGAAATTCAAAAAGACGCTCGAGCAGGGTCTTCGAGAGTTTGAAAAGGGTACAGATCCATTTATTTTGTTCACAACTTACGGTTTTCCAATTGAACTGACTGAAGAGTTGGCAAAAGAACGCGGCACCATGATTGACCGCGAGGCTTTTGACCAAAAACTCAAAGAACACCAGGATCAATCTCGAACTTCATCAGCCGGAACCTTCAAAGGCGGACTCGCAAATACCAATCCTGAAACGGTGAAGCTGCATACAGCCCACCACTTACTTCTTGCTGCGCTTCAGCAGGTTCTCGGACCATCAGTAAAACAGCGTGGTTCAAATATCACTGAAGAACGATTGCGCATGGACTTTATGTTTGATCGTAAAATGACAGATGAGGAAAAAGCTGCGGCAGAAAAGATCGTTAATGAAAAAATTGAGGCAAAACTTGATGTTGTCCGCAAGGAAATGCCACTGACAGAGGCCCAGGCCCTCGGTGCCGAAATGGAATTCGGCGCTAAATATCCTGACGTCGTTTCAGTCTATTTCATTCAGGAAAAAGATGGCTCACATTTCTCAAAAGAATTCTGTGGAGGCCCCCATGTTTCAAATACTGGCGAACTCGGTCATTTTAAGATTCAAAAAGAGGAAGCCGTCTCTCAGGGTGTTCGCCGAATCAAGGCGGTTTTAGAGTAAAGCCCCCAATACTTAATCCACAGTGGTCACTACCTGTATGTGGTGTATACTATAGGCATGCTTTTCTTTCGCTCAAAGCCGAAAAACAAGCGCGTTTTAATTTTTCACATTGGCAGTGGAGTAATTATTTCGGCGTTCGTTCTTTTGGATGGCGCGAATGACTCCGTTCCTGAAATTAAGTCAGCTGCAGTCGCTCCAATGCCGCTTATGAGCGAACCAGATACGCAACACCTTATCAGTACAATGCTTCGTACGCTCAAGAAGAGCGCAGAAGGCATGGTTTCTGAAAAGATCGGAGCACCAGACCAGATTATTTGCTTCCTTGGCTCGCCTTGGTATGCAACACAGGTTCGCAAGGTCCGAATGGCCAAGAATGCTCCTTTTCTCGTTACAGAAAAAATTGTGAGAGACATGATTAAAAAGGAAAGTGATTTATTTGATCGTGAACTTTTGGCGCCAACCCGCGAGACAAACTCCGCATCGGTTCTTGTTGAACGTGAAATTAATCGCTTTGAATTGAATGGCTATCAAACCGACAACCCATATGGCAAGCGTGTGAGCGAAATTGGCATTTCGCTTGTTTTTAGTGTCAGTTCGGAACAGTTGATTAGCCAGATCAGGGAAGTGATCAGTGATTCCTTTCATCAAAAGGATATTACGTTCCACACCTTTGGCTACGCAGGCACATTGGCAACTCGAAACCTATTTCTTTCACACAATGAATTCATGTTTATTGATGTTAGTAATGAAATCACCGACATTGTGCTGGTTAAAGATGGAAGCTATGTGGATACCGCTTCGTTTCCGGCCGGAACAAATACTATTCTTCGGGCTCTGGCAACACAGATGCGAGTTACGCCACAGGAAGTTCAGACCATGCTCTCGCTCTATAGTTTGAACAAACTTGAAGCGACTTGGCAGGTTAAGCTTGAGCGTGCGCTTGATCCTATCCTGGCAACCTGGACGCGAATGTTTGAGGAAACTATCTCAAAATTGTCCCAAGAATTCGCCCTTCCGCACACCATTGCATTGTTCACAGATCCTCATATGTATGGAATCATTCGCCAAGGTATCATGAATGAATCATTCGCCAAGATGGCGCTAGCCCCCAAGACATTCACGGTTGTTCCGCTTCAAGACATGCCATGGCATTCATATGTCCGACAAGGAGCGCATATTCATCCCGGAGCTATTATTACCACACTTATGGTCGCCCAAAAGTATTCATCACAGAGTTAATATATGAAAAACAATTTTTTAGGAGAGATTCGTCCAATGACTCCAAATGGAGGGAGTCTAAAAGATAAATTACCGTCACGTACAAAAGATGTACATCATCATGAGCACGTACATGAGGTCCGAGAAGAGCGAACGGAACGCCGCTATACTCCGCCACCAGTTGAGCCTGATGACGTAGATTTCGACACAGATCAGAGCGGCAAGAGCTGGGGTAGGATTGGCAGCTTCATTGTTCTTGGCATACTTGTTCTTGGTGGAGCGGTCTATGGACTCTCATTTCTCTTTAGAGGCGCGACCGTTGCGTTGGTGCCGAAGGTGATTGCCGGTACGGTTGACCTTTCATTAACAGCAAGCACGAGCGAAACAGATCCGCTTCATTATGAAATTATGACCTTGCCTGAAAGTGTTTCAAAGGAAGTAACCGCAACACATACCGATACGGCAAAAATGAAGGCAAGTGGTACGATAATTGTATATAACAATCAATCAACTTCGCAGCAGCTGGTGGCCACTACTCGCTTCGCTGATCCAAGCGGCAAAGTATTCCGTCTCAGCAAAGATGTAACCATTCCAAAAAAGACTGCAACAGCACCGGGCCAGGCAACGGTCACGCTTGTTGCTGACCAAGCTGGCCCAGAAGGAAACATTGGTCTCTCCGACTTCACTGTTGTCGCATTTAAGGGAACGGCAAAGGAAAAATTGGTGTACGGACGCGGTAAAACTGCATTCACCGGTGGCACATCAGGCGCGGTATTTTATCTTACAGATGAGGAATACAAAACTGCAGTCGAAGGTCTTCCAGCCGAACTCAACCAGAAGTTGACCGATGGCATAGGCAAGCAGGTGCCGGATGGATATTTCCTCTTACCAGGCAGCCTTACTTTTATGCCTGATGAAGTTACCAACAAAAACAATCCAAGCCAGACGGCAGTCATGAATGTGACATATGCCGGCACTGAGCGTGGCGTGTTGCTCAAGAAGAGCGACCTCGGCCAGTTTGTTTTGAACGCAATCAAAGGAGATCAGACTGTTACAGCAGACGATGTAGCAATCAATTTTGACGATCTGCAATATGCAATCGCAACTGATGTGAGCGGCACTGCGCTTCCTGCAAGGATTTCATTTACCGTGAAAGGTGAAGCAAAGGCTGTTTGGAATATTAACCAGCAGGCAATCCAAACACTGCTAGCCGGTACCAAGCGAAATACATTTTCTGCAAAGCTTGCAACCGTTCCAGGTGTCGCTTCAGGTGAATTGACAATTCAGCCATTTTGGATGAATACAATTCCAACTGAACCGGCAAAAATGAAGATCACGATCACAGAAGCAGATACCAAGTAGTTTGACCGCTTGAGACGCAATCTGCTACAATTCATCCACATGGCAAAAGAACAAGGCGAAACAAAGATTGGAACAGTGACGGAAGCATTACCGAACACGCTCTTCAGAGTGCAATTGGCGGAAGATACTGAAATCATGGCATATCTCTCAGGTAAGATGCGTCTCCATCGCATCAAGATCTTGGTTGGCGATAAGGTTGAAGTCCTATTGGACCCGTATGGCGGGAAAGGACGAATTATCCGTCGAAACTAGGGTAACTAGCCGAAGTATTCCTATCCTTTGGCGGGGTCGTGTGCGCGAAGACACAAAGCCCGGCAAAGGATAGGAATGCGTGGGCGGTAAGTACTTGCATTATTTTTAGAAATAGTGTAGAGTACTTCTTAGTTAGTTAAATAACTGATTTTTCCAGAAAATTAAGGGTAATACCCTTGGTTTTCTATATATTTGCAAAAATTTATGAAAGTACGATCACGAGTCCGAAAAATGTGTGAAAATTGCAAGCTTGTTCTCCGCAAGCGGCATCTTCGAATTATTTGTTCTAATCCTAAGCACAAGCAGAAGCAATAAATCCTATGCGTATCCTCGGTATAACCCTCCCAAATGAAAAGAATATCGATGTAGCCCTCACTACATTGTACGGTATCGGTTTCTCACGAGCCCACAAGGTTCTCAAGGAAGTCGGCATCGAACGAACTCGTAAGACAAGCACACTTTCTGTCGACGAAGAGAACTCAATCCGAAAACTCATCGAAGAGTTCAAGATCGAAGGTAACCTCAAGCGCGAAATCTCAGCTAACATCAAGCGATTGAAGGATATCAAGGCTTACCGCGGCGTTCGCCACATGCGAAAGTTGCCAGTGCGAGGCCAGCGAACAAAGACCAACTCACGAACAGTCCGAGGTAACGTCCGAAAGACTATGGCATCAGGTCGCCGAAAGGAATCTAAGACATAATCATTAGCAACAGCTACTTAATCACCAATGGGAAAGAAACGAATCACAACACAAAAGGGTACTGAAGGCGGCTCATCAGCTGGTTCTTCACGTGCACCAAAGAAGAAGGTCGTTGCTGGAACACTCCACATCGAAGCTACATTTAACAACACTAAAGTTGTTTTTTCAGACAAGGAAGGCGGATCACTCTTCTGGTCATCAGCAGGCTCTCTTGGTTTCAAGGGTGCTAAGAAAGGTACTCCATTCGCAGCATCAAAGGTTGGCGATATTATCGGTGAAAAAGCAGCTGCACTTGGCGTTAAAGAAGCAGATGTTGTTATTCGTGGCGTAGGTTCAGGCCGCGAACCAGTGGTTCGTTCATTCATGACACACGGTATTGAACTTACTGGTATCAAAGACGAAACTCCAATTCCACACAACGGTCCTAAGCCTAAGAAGCCACGACGAGTCTAATTTATATGCAAAAGAAACCTAAGTACAAAATCGGTCGTCGTCTTGGTGCTGGCGTATTCGAAAAATGCCAGACTCCAAAGTTCGTCGCATCAGCACAGCGCAAAGCAAAAGCTTCAACAAAGCGTCCAAAAGCTCTTTCTGAATTCGGTCAGCAGCTTATTGAAAAGCAGAAAATTCGTTTCAGCTACGGTATTACAGAACGTCAGCTTTCAAACTATGTGAAGGAAGCTTCAGCAAAGAAGGGTTCAATCCAGGATCACCTTTTTGAAATCCTCGAAAGCCGTCTCGACAACGTTGTCTACCGCCTCGGTTTGGCTCATACACGACGCCTCGCACGCCAGATGGTCTCACACGGACACTTCTTGGTAAATGGTACTCGCACAACTGTTCCTTCATACCGCACAAAAATCGGTGATGTCGTTACTCCTCGCGAAGGCAGCAAGGGCAGTGCGCTTTTCACAAATGTTCCAGAACGTTTGAAGACATACAAGCAGCCTGAATGGGTTGCGCTTGATGAAAGCAAACTCGAAGGAAAGGTTACGGGCAAGGCGAAAAACACAGAAGGATTCCTCAACATCGCTTCAGTGCTCGAATTTTATAGTCGTTAATTTTTTAAGCGCTCTGCTTGGTCTCAGGGCGTGTAAGCTAAATTTAGTAAAACATACACAATGTCTGACTATAACATCATTCTTCCGTCAAAGCCTCGCATCGTAAACGAAGACGATCGAAAGGGAACATATGAGATCGATAATCTCTACCCTGGCTACGGCCATACCCTCGGCAACAGCTTGCGCCGAATTATCTTGTCCTCACTCCCGGGTGCGGCTATTACGTCTGTCAAAATCGACGGCGTTTCTCATGAATTTTCTACAGTAGAAGGCATCAAGGAAGATGTCGTTCTTATTCTTTTGAACCTCAAGAAGGTTCGTTTCAAGCTTTTGACTGACGAACCTCAGGTTGTCACACTTTCAGCAAAGGGCGCACAGCAGGTTACTGCTGCAGAAATCACAGCTGGCGGTCAGGTAGAAGTTTTGAATCCAGAACAGTACATTTGTGAACTTACAGACAAGAGCTCAAAATTCAACGTAGAACTCACGGTTGAAAAAGGTCTCGGCTTCGTTCCTCGCGATACACACCAGAAGGGCAAGGTAGACATTGGCACAATTGCTGTTGATGCAATCTTTTCTCCTATCCGTCGTGTTGCGTATGAAGTTGAAAACATGCGTTACGGCGACAAGACCAACTACAATCGTCTCCGCATCATCATCGAAACTGACGGCACACTTACTCCACGCCAGGCTCTTGAACGCTCAATTGAAATCATGATTCTTCAGCTCCAGGCTATTTTTGATTTCAAGGTGGATCTCACCCGTGAAGACGTTTCAACAGGAGCTGCAGTCAAGGAATCAGCAATGGAAGATACTGGCGCAGCAAAAGAAGACGTGACTGACGTGATGAAGACACGCATTGATACTTTGAACCTTTCAACTCGAACCCTTAACGCTCTTAATGCGGCAAATATCCGAACACTTGGGGGTATTGCACGCAAGAAAGAGGAAGATCTCCTTGAGATCGATGGTTTGGGTGGAAAAGGTATCGAAGAAATTAAGCGAACACTTGAACAATACGGATTGTCGCTTAAGTAATTTAGTTTTTATTTACACATTATGAGACACCACAATAACGTACGAAAATTCGGAAGAAACAAGAACCAGCGCCGCGCGCTCTTGAAGGGTCTCGCTCTTTCTCTTATCAAAAAGGAAAGCATCCAGACAACAGAAGCAAAGGCAAAGGAATTGCGTCCATACGTTGAAAAAATGATCACACAGGCGAAAGTCGGCGGATCAGCACAGCGACGTCTTTTGAACGCAAAGCTCGACAATAATGATGCAGCAGTCAAGGTTTTGATCGAAAAGATCGCTCCTCGATTCGCATCACGAAATGGCGGCTACACTCGCATCGTAAAATTACCAGCCCGCAAGTCGGACGGAGCAGCATTGGCAATTATCGCATTTGTATAATATGACACATACAGTAGACGCAAAAGGAAAGACGCTCGGACGTACAGCAAGTGCAGTTGCGAAGCTTCTCATGGGCAAGGACAAGGCTACATTTGAACGCAACAAGGTAACAGGCGACAAGGTTCACTTGATCAACGTCTCACAGGCAAAAATCAGCCGCGTGAAGCTTGATGTGAAGACATACGCTCGTTACTCAGGATACCCAGGCGGTTTGACACAGGAAAAGATGAGCAACCTCGCAGCCCGAAAAGGCTACGGCGAACTCTTCAAGCTTGCTATTTATGGCATGCTTCCTGCGAACAAGCTCCGACCGGTCGTTATGAAGAACTTAACTATTTCTGAATAATATGGAAAAGAAGAAATACATCGAAACGACTGGACGCCGCAAGACTTCAACTGCCCGCGTACGCATCACTCCTGCTTCAAAGAACACAATCACTGTGAACGACAAAGATGCAAAAGTTTACTTCCCAACAAAGGAATTGATCAAGATCATCTACGACGTATTCACTACTGCAAAGCCAGAAAAGGATTTTGAAGTAACAGCGAAAGTGAACGGCGGAGGTATCCACTCACAGGCAGAAGCAGTCCGTCACGGACTTGCTCGCGCACTCGTAGAATTCGACGAAACATTCCGAACAACAGTCAAGAAAGAAGGTTTCCTCAAGCGAGATCCTCGCGCAAAGGAACGCCGAAAGTTCGGTCTCAAGAAAGCTCGAAAATCTCCACAGTGGTCAAAGCGTTAATC